>DATDFI010000393.1:0-3055 GCA_036522695.1 Bacteroidia bacterium
AAGAAGCTGTACAGCCTTAGTACAATCAACAAGGTTATAGCGGGCAGCACCCATCATTCAAATGCTGCCCGCCACCTTTGATCCAATAGCTCATTTTTTATTTCAGCATGTCAAAGAACCGCTCGTGTTCAAACACTTTCCCCTGCAGAGGTACTCGAGTATCTTATATCAGCCATTATACGGCTGCAATTGTTATGGCAATACAAACCCAGTACCTGTTAAGGTGTATTTTTTTCACTCCAAAATGATACTGGATTTTTTACTCTAAATCAAAAGCAATCGTATTCTCAAATTACTTTCCTGGTTGTTTCTTTACGTTGTTAAAATCATGTATATAACAATTAACATCCATCTGTATTTTCAACTCGCCAACTCGTAAATTTTTCCCAACTTCATACCTAAAAAGTCAAGTCGCGGCACACAAGCCAAAATGGAGACTTGACTTCGCCAATCGCTAATAGAACTAAACAATTTATTTCTGCTTGCGAGAACTTAACAGCGCATTTAATTCGTTAACATATTCTTGAGCTTCAGCTTTCGTCAAGGTCTGACCTATGAATTTTGTTTTCCCTTTTACATCAAAACGAATTTGTCCACCAGCCAACCCATAGGATTTAGCCCAAAAAGAAACATTATTTCCATCAGAAACAGAAAATCCATTTATTTCACGAATAGGATATGATCGCTTTAACTTAAGAAGGCTGCCCATTCGCTTAATAATAAAATTGTCATTTGTAATTTCAATGGATTCTTTTCCTCTAACCAACCAGAGAAGAATGTCAATAGCCAATAAGCCAAAAAGTAAAAGCAAGATAAAAACGGAAAAAAGAAGAGTATCGGCTTTCTTGGGATTATTGCTTAGTCCATAACCAATTGTAATAATAATCGCTCCCCAAGTTACCAGCCAAATACCAATAAAGAAAATCATAAACCATCGGGGTTTCCGTTTCAAGTCCAGCTTAATTTCATTATTTGAAGATTCCATGCTATCAAATATAGGATTATTTTTTGGGCTTATCCCAAGAGCCTTTCATTGGTGCTTTCCCCACAGGCTTATCATTTTCAAGTTTCTTAACCGCGTCCGAATATGCCTGTGATGTCCACACATTACTTGAACTAATATTGCCATTTTCGTCTTTTACAATACCACTAAATAGCTCAATATTTTTTCCAGATCCATCAGACTCCGTATTTATTACTCCTTTAAAACCAATGATATTCCCCGCATCGTCCTTTATTTCTGTCTTATTTGAAACGGACCAAAATGTTCTATTCACCATGCTTGCCTCATCATCCGTCAAAGAAATGGATTCTGATATGTAGGTTCCCATACTTGTAAACTTCGCCCCGAATTGAAGACCAAAGGATATTGTAGCATCCGTAATTCCATTATCATTGAGTCCTAACGCGAGACCAAAGCCAAACTTTCCTTGGAATTTCCCTTTAACTTTTTCATTTACATTCACTTTTTCTTCCTCTTTTATAGTGCCTCCATGCCCTGTAGGCGCTCCTGTACTTCCCGGACTCAAGCCTAAAGCTTCAACAAATGTTTCCGCTGACCAATTTTGGCTAACAGCGACTGAAGCGCCAACGCTTGCTCCAATCACAACCTGAGGTTTGGTGTCTCCACCTTTGTTTAAATTTTGATTGACCACATAGAGAGCAGTGCAGGTTGTAAAATGAGTCTTACCTACTTCATCATAAGCTACACCCCTTTGGTACACAAAATTTAATCCGTATCCAAGCCCTGCGCCAATTTCAAATTCAAAATACGCGGAGGTGACGCCTGGCCAATCACCATTTTCATCTACGAAAAAAATGGGATTGTCAATCGCATAAGTATAAGGGCTCCATGTTGCATTTTGGTTACTTTTTCTATCAGAACTTATGAATCTGCCTAATCTTGGATCATAACTCCTTTCTCCAAAATCATAACTGTTCCCATCACTCTTCCACTCGTCATCTTTCTCTTTACCATTAAATCCGTAACGGTAATCGGTAGGCGTGTAATTCATACTATCCACCACTACGCGCATTCCAAAGGCATAATAATTAACGTAAGAGGTTACGCTGTCCGTATTGGCGGAACCACGTTTTCTATCACCAATGGTAACCCGCACATCACCTAAGTGATCTTTCAATTCATAATCCTTTTGTGCAATTCTTCTATCAAAATATCCGTTCCCGTTTGCAATACTGGTGGTAAACTGGTAAACCGTACAGCTAATGCATCCGCAGGGATTGCCGCAGGTTGAGCAGTTGGCCGTTGATGGCTTAACAACTAATGCAGGTTTGACAACGCCAATGCGATCCCTGCCGTATATAGGGATCTCTGTTTGAGTAAATGTGTAGGCACTACTGCCCGTGCGTTCATAATTGCTAATAACACTGCCCTGCGCATCGCGTACATAAAAATTGACCTTTACTGTGCTTCCAACATGAGTGCGCTTAGCCACGCGGTTGCCGCTCGCATCATACGTAAACACCAAGCTGTCTCCGTTCGCTTTTTTCACGGTGGCTACTTTTCCGTAAACGGTCCAGGTAATTATGTCGGAGCTGTCGTTTTTCATCTGGCCGATCTCATCATAAAGATAGTGATTGCTTGCCTGATTATCCAAATCGGTAGTATAACCTCCTGCTGCTGCGGCATCGCTTACGTAATTGAGTTGGTTAGTGCTGCTGTTATAATGGTAGGTAAAGTCGTCCATCGTGCTTCCCTTACCTTTCCGGTTCAGGGTAAGGATGTTTCCGTTATCATCGTACGTGTAGGTGTTGTCAATTGTTCCGGAAGGATCACCCCATGCCGTGGTATAACGCATAAAGTCCTCCGTTTTGATCCTGTTGAGCTGATCGTACCGGTACTTAAAGCCGAACATAAAGTAATTGGCTGTTTTTGTAGCGCTGTCCTTTTTCAATGTCCAACTACTGATGTTCCCGTTGTACAGGTTGCTAATTCCGCTTTGTGAACTTATGAGTGATGCATCGGATGGATTGTAATGTGAGCTCGTTCTATTAAAGTCTGTTGCGTTATAGCCAAGCACCATTCCAAACACGT
>DATDFI010000394.1:0-3513 GCA_036522695.1 Bacteroidia bacterium
ACAGGACTGCAGGTGAATTACGATCGCGGCACGCTCACCTTTACCGACACTGCCAACTATCTTTACGATACCAAGAACCAGGAGATCCTTTCCATAAAGGATACGGCCGGCAAAAAATACGTGGCTTATAAACTTGACGACCGCTTTTATAAAACCACTTATGTAATGCTCCCGCTCTACCTCAAGATGAAAACGAAGGAAATAGGCGCTATGACCTATTACGGAGAATTCGGGCTCAATACCGGCTTCCGGTTGAAGAACAAAGTGAACGACAATGTAACGCAATACACCACCAACTTCCCGAAAACCTCGCTCACCGACCTTACGAACACCGATGACATGAACCTTTTCAAATTCGCATTGCACATTGGGGGCGGAGCCGAATATAATCTTTCAGGCTCAACCTCCCTGTTCTTCGGTTTGTCGTACAACCTCGGTTTCTCAAACGTATTGAAAAAGGAATCGAAATATTTGCTGAAGAACGATGCGACCCCCACCCCAACTGTACAAAACGCAGTAGCCAATAACTTTGCACTTACCGTGGGGATACTTTTCTGAACGATAAAAACATTTTTCGAAAACCCTTCTCTCCAACAGAAGGGTTTTTTTATAGCCTCCGATGAAAAATAAAGAAGTCATTGACCACATCACCGGTTGGCTGCAAAATTACTGCAGCTCCAGCCTCATGAATGGTTTTGTGATCGGGGTCTCAGGCGGTATCGATTCCGCACTCACCTCCACCCTTTGCGCACACACGGGCCTGCCCACACTCGTGATCAGCATGCCCATACGCCAGCACAAGCCCGAGCACGATCGTGCATCAGAACACATCACCTGGCTCAAAAAAAATTTCCTGAATGTAAGCGCGCAGGAAGTGGATCTTACTCCCGTTTTTGAAAAGATCGAAGAAATTCTTCCGAAGGGGATGCAGGACTTCCTGAGCATGGCCAATACACGTGCGCGATTGCGCATGACCACGCTTTACGCTTTTGCGGGAAACAAAAAAATGCTGGTAGCGGGTACCGGGAATAAGGTGGAGGATTTTGGCGTGGGATTTTATACCAAATATGGTGATGGCGGGGTTGACATAAGCCCTATCGCTGACCTGATGAAATCGGAAGTTCGCGCGCTGGCGAAAGAACTGGGTATTGTGGATTCCATTATTACTGCCGCTCCTACCGATGGCCTGTGGGCGGATAAACGCACGGATGAAGATCAGCTGGGAGCCAGCTACGATGAACTGGAGTGGGCGATGAAATACACGGAAGAAAAAAAAGATGTTTCCATTTTATCGGGCCGCCAAAAAGAAGTGATGGAAATATTTTTACGCCTCAGTAGAGCTAACCGGCATAAAATGGAAGCTATCCCGGTGTGCGTGATCCCTCCCGGGTTGAAATAGCACCTGCGGGCAAATGATTTGAACCCGCAATCCATTTAAACAAAAAAGGCGCCCGTTCAAGAGCGCCCTTTTTATTTTTCACTGGAGATCTTTATTGGTAATTGATGGTTACGTAACCGGTATTGATCCACTTCGAATTCTTATTGTACACCGCGAATTTGTAATCGCCCTTTTCATAGAAGGTGTATTTGAAATAAGAGATCTTGGTGGTAGTGGAGATCGTGTAATACTTTGTTTCCACGAAAGTGTACTCACCATTCTTCTTACGGTAAATATCAACGATGAGCTCATCGGTATTGAGCGGGTTGGGGTAATTGTCAACGATACAATACACGTAACTGCCGGTGCTCTTATTGATATTGTACGTGGTCCCTTTTTCGCCAATGGTGCCATCATCGCTCACATCGTTGGTGAAGTAAACACTGGAACCTCCGTAATCACCGCCTCCGCCTCCACCACCGTCATTCCCACCGCCACCGTTCATTGAAATGGTAACATAACCGGAATTGATGAGCTTTGAATCCTTATTGTAAACCATGATCTTGAAATCACCCGCCTTGTAGAACGTATATTTGAAATACGTAGTGGTGAGCGTTGATTTCACATCATAATATTTGGTCTCCACAAAATCAGTATAGGAATCACCTGACTTTTTCCAGATGTCCACGATCAGCTCTTCGGTCTCAAGGTGACCGGGATAATTATCAACGTACACCCAAACATATCCGCCTCCTGAATTGATGGTGAATGAAGAAACGGGGTCACCGCCTTCTTCTTTATCCGTGCAGTATACTTTTGAATTTTCGTAACCGCTTCCGCCACCTCCATTGCTGTTGTTGTTATTGTAGGTGTTGGTTTTGGTGTTGTTATCGGAATAATAATTTCCTTTCGATGAATTGATCTGGTCGGCACTCATAATGGGCTTGCGCTCACCGGTAACAGTGCTGATGGATCCTGCATTCTTCGGCAGGGTAAGTCCTTTCGCGATGAGACGCGTCAGCACATCGCTCTGCGGTGCAGCTACGTAATACATACCGTTAATGCCGCCCACGAGGCCAATGTGCGTTTTATTTCCAACGGCAGTTGCAATGCCGATCACCTTATTGGTCTCATCGAACACCGGTCCGCCACTGTTACCTCCATTAATGGAAGCATCGGTTTTAATGTAACCGTAATCCTTATTGAAAACATAATCGTAACCGCTCAGCTTGCCGATGGTGAGTGTGCTCATGTCTTTCAGCATCACATCGAAATTCCCATCATACTGCGCAGGATACCCGTATACGCAAAGGTCCTCACCCTGTACTGCCGCATCTGAATTCCCGATGGGCACAGGAGTGAATTTATTGTAAACAGGGCTTCCGTTCAGATCGGAAACGATCTTGATCATGGCTCCATCGAACGAACCCGTACCGATGGTGAGCACTTTAGCAACATAAAGTTTATAATCGTTAAGGCCGGTGCCGGTGTACACCTGGACGATGGGAGTGCAATAGCCGGTATGATAGGCCTTCACAAACGATGCATCGTTGATGATATCCTGTGAGTACGGTTCGTAACCGGTTGTAACCGATCCGTTCTCGTCCTTGTAATCATAATCGATATACCCGTTCACGCAATACTGCACCACGTGACGATTGGTGAAAATGACCCCATCATCGGTCACAAAAAATCCGGAGCCGCGGCCAATGTAGCCAGAACCCGGTTTCTCTTTTTCCAAAGCAGAATCAACAAGGAGGATCTTCACTACACCTTTGTAATAGGTGCTGGCGATCATTTTGGTATCAAGTCCTTTGGGCTGGGCGGTAATGCCCTGCACAAAAAGACCGAGTACCGTGGCAAGCAGGAATAATCTTCTTTTCATTTTGTTTGTGTTTGTTTTCTCGGTTAACATAAAACATGCCACCCGCGCGGGCCGGCCTGTTCCATTCAGCAATTGATCGTGGTTAAAATTATAAGCGAGAACAAATGTAATAAATAAATTTTTCTGAAGGAAGGAGAATGAACATACAAAAAGCGAATTTCTTACTGTAAAATTCCGGGGCCCGGCAAAAAAAAAGCAGCCCCATCGGAGCCGCTTTTACCTTTGCTTATAAGGTCCTTTAAAGACCCTT
>DATDFI010000395.1:0-6379 GCA_036522695.1 Bacteroidia bacterium
ATAAGGCGCGTTGTATCCTGCGCGCATAGTGTATGGAATCGAGTATGTCCTTATTCTTTTCTTCCACTATTTTTTTCTGCTCTTCCACCACTTCTTTTTGCCGCTCAATGATCAATTTTTGTTTTTGCGTCACGCGAAAGCGGTTGAACATAGCACCGGCAAAAATAAGGACAAGAATAAGCCCGCCATATAAACTATAGCGCTGGCCCTGCTCACTTTTCAACTCAGCCGCTACAACTTTCTTTTCCTCCGCAACTTTTACCGAGTCGGCCGCAGTTTTCTTATCAAAGTCGAACCGCATTTCGAGTTGGGTCTGCTTTTTAACGTTCTCATTATTGAATAATGAATCGCGATAGGCGATGCCGTTCTTGTAATGGCTGAAGGCCCCGTTGAAATTTCCCCTGGCACTGTCGAGCAGGTAAAAATTGAATTCAAGTTCTTTCATCCCTTCGAGGTGGTGTATGGACCTTGCAAGCTCCAGGGAAAGAATAAAACATTTTTCGGCTTCAGCATTTTTTTTCAGTGCTGTGTAAGCACAGCCGAGGTTGGTAGTAAAATCCGATTCTTCTTTTACAGCGTGGAGCTTTGCAGCGAGGTCAATGGCATTCTTATCTAATTGGACGGCCTTGTCGTAAAGCTCATTTGCAAGTTCCCGGTTGCCGGACCTTAATGCCGAATCGCCAAGATCCTTATATATCGCGCCCTCATCTCCTGTAATGCGGCAAACCGAAAGCCGGTCCTTCATGGAGTCGGCCACCCCCATTTCGCGCGTGTAATAGCGGAGCGCAAGAGTGAATCTTTTCAATTTCCAATAATCGGACGCAATACTGCCCAGGTTATCGTTCATTCCTCTCTTGTCTTTTATTTCTGTGGCAATGCGATAAGCCTTTTGATGATGTTCAAGCGCATTATCCAGGTCGCCCAGCAGATAATAAAGGATACCGATATTGTTCAGGTTCCGTACGCTTCCTTTTTTATCACCGATCTCCTCGGTGAGCTTTAGCGCTTTCAAATAATGATCGAGCGCCCTGGGATAATCGCCCTGGTCCTTATAGATGATGCCGATATTTCCCAGCGTAAGGGCCTGCTCTTTTTTGTTCCCCAAAGCTTTTTTAAGATCAAGCGCCAGGAAATAATAATGCAGCGCCTGCGGGTAATTTCCTGTCTCCTTATATATCACGCCTATGTTGCCGAAATTTTTAGCCATCCCTGAGCTGTCGTTGATGGAGCGGGCGTGGTCCAGCGCTTCATTGCAATATTTGAGAGCGTTATTACGGTCGCCTTGGTCATCATACATCACCCCGATATTTCCGAGCAGCACAATGCCTTTAGCCCCGCCAAAAGGAGGAAAGATCTTTTTCCAGCGTTCATAAGAGCGATTATAATAATATAATGCGCTGTCGGGCCGGCCAGCGAGATAATATAACGACCCGATACCATGCAGTGCGGAAGCCATCCCGTTTTCCCAGTTGAGCTTTTGTGCAAGCCGGAAGGCTTCACGATCAAGGAGGAATGCACTGTCGGTCTTCGAAGCGCCAAACTCCCGGGCCAGCGAGATCAATGCTGTTACTTTGCCGGTATCGGGCGGTGAAATGGAAAGAACAGCGCGGAGCGAATCGATTTTTCGATTTTGTGAATATGCAGAAATACTAAGCCCGCCCAGGACGGATAAAGTACAAAGACAAATAGTACGGAATATGATATTACTTCTTCTCACGTAAACTTTTTTCAAAATAACGTTCACCGGGTAATAATGCACGCTGTATCCTGCGCGCGTAATAAATGGAATCGAGAATGTCTTTGTTTTTCTCTTCCACTATTTTTTTCTGCTCTTCCACAACTACCTTCTGCTCTTCGATCACCGCTTTCTGTTTTTGCGTTACGCGAAAACGATTATACATTGTTCCGGCAAAAAGCAGCACTAAGGCAAGTCCACCGTACAAACTGTAACGCTGGTTCTGCTCGCTCCTCAATTCGGCTGCAACCACTTTTTTCTCCTCTGCCACTTTCACTGAGTCAGCCGCGGTTTTTTTATCGAAATCGTATTGCAGTCCTGAGCGGGTCAGCTTTTTTATATTTTCTTCATTGCTGATGCTGTCGCTGATACTGATGTAATTTTTAAAATGCCGCAAAGCTTCTTTGTAGTCGCCCAGCGAGCTATCGAGGGTGGTATAGGAGCGTTCAGCCTGCCTGCTGTACTCTTTGGTTCCGAGGCTATCACTCATCGCGAGCGCACGTTCGAGAAAAAGTTTCGCTTCGCGGAGGCGACCGGTTTTTATGAATAAGGCGCCCATGTCGGCCGTGATGGCAGTGGTATAATCCAGGTTCCCCATTTCCTTATCCAGTAGTAACGCTTTGCGGTAATGTTCTTCGGCTTCTTCGTAGCGTGCCATGGTATAATAGGTTTCGCCTATGTTGCCGAGCAGGAGAGCAATGATATCGCGGACCTTTAGCTCTTCGGCAATACCGAGCGCACGGAAATAATAATTTAGCGCTCCTTGGGGATCGTGGCGGTACTGGCTTAATGAACCGAGATTGGTAAGGTGGCGCATTACCCCTCTTTTATTCTTTAACTCCTCATCGATCTTTAAAGCCCGCTGGTAATAAGCAGTTGCCTTGTCAAAGTCCTCCTGTTCCATATAAATGATAGCGATGTTTCCCAGCCAGGTTGCGATCCCGCTCTTGTTGCCGAGGTCTTCGTGGATCCTTAGCGCTTTCAGGTAAAAATCGAGGGCGCGTGGTGCATTCCCCGTTCTTTTATACGCAATACCCATATTGCCGAGGTTGCGCGCCACTCCTTTTTTATTGCCGGTACGTTCTTCAAGCAGGAGGGCGCGCGAAAAAAAGGAAATGGCTTTTTCATATTTACCCCGCGCGCTATACACATTACCGATGCTGCCAAGCGCTTTGGCTTTAAAGCCAAGACAAAAGTTGAAATCTTTTTCCCGCTCGCGTTTGGTAAGCGTGAGCTGCTCCCAGGTATCCAGCGACTTGTTGAAACATTCCTCTGCCTTGTCGAGTTCAGATTTATAATAATGGCACAGGCCGAGCTGGTACCACGAGATGCCCGTCCCCGTGGTGAAATTCAGCCGGCCAGAGAGTTCGAGCGCCCTCTGGGAAAGCAGCAAAGCAGTGTCGGGGTCGGTAGTTCCGAGTTCCTGTGCGAGGTCGTTCAGTGCATTCACTTTATTGGTATCGTCAACAGCAAGGAGCAAGGCTTTGTGTAACGAATCGGTATACACGTTTTTTGCCCTGGCGCCCGGGGTGATGAAAAGGAAGAGTAATGCCGGGATCAAAGCTCTCATTTTACATAGCAGATCAGCATGGAGCTAATCTAAAAAAAGATAGGGAAAGGGAGAAGAGAAATGTGAGGGGGATGTGATCGGAAAAGGTGAATGTGAAAGGAGGAAAAGGGTTACGCACTCATCGCTTTGCTTTTCACGCCCAGCAACCGGATCACCGCATCGTAAATGGCCTTGTCATCATAACCGCACTCGGCATACAGCTCGGGCTGTTCACCATGTTCTATCACGCGGTCGGGAATCCCCAGCCGCACCACCTGCGCACTGTAATTATGATCGGCCATGAATTCAAGTATGGCAGAGCCCATGCCGCCCATCACGCAGCCATCTTCAACGGTAACCACTTTTGTAAAGCGGGAAAAAATATCATGCAGCAATTCCTCATCAAGCGGTTTCACGAAACGCATATCGTAGTGCGCAGCGCTCACGCCATCCAGCATTAATTTATCTGCGGCCTTCACCGCATAATTACCAATGTGACCAATGGTAAGAATGGCCACATCACGACCTGTACGCACCTTGCGTCCTTTGCCGATCTCAATTTTTTCGAAAGGCGTTTTCCAGTCGGGCATAACGCCATTGCCGCGAGGGTAACGTATGCTGAAGGGGCCTTTCACTTCATCGAGTTGTGCCGTGTACATCAAATTGCGCAACTCTTCTTCATTCATGGGCGCGCTCACGATCATATTGGGAATGCAGCGGAAATAAGCAAGATCGTACGCGCCATGGTGGGTAGGACCATCCGATCCCGCAAGTCCACCACGGTCGAGGCAAAAAACAACTTTTAAATTCTGTATGGCCACATCGTGTATCACCTGGTCGTAAGCACGCTGCATGAACGATGAATAAATATTACAGAAAGGAAGCAATCCCTGGGTGGCAAGTCCTGCCGAAAAAGTAACGGCATGCTGTTCGGCAATGCCCACATCAAAAGCGCGGTCGGGCATGGCCTTCATCATAATGTTGAGCGATGAGCCGGTAGGCATGGCAGGAGTGATGCCCATGATCTTCGGATTTTTTTCAGCCAGTTCCACAAGGGTATAACCGAATACATCCTGGTAGCGGGGAGGCTGTGGCTCCTTTGGAACTACTTTTATTATTTCACCGGTATCCTTATTGAATAAACCGGGCGAATGCCATATCGTTTGATTTCCTTCCTCCGAAAATTTATAGCCTTTGCCCTTTGTAGTAAGGCAGTGCAGGATCTTGGGACCCGGAATATCTTTCAGGTCTTCCAAAACTTTTTTCACACGCACCACATCATGACCGTCAATGGGTCCGAAGTAGCGGAACTTGAGCGACTCGAATAAATTGCTCTGCTTGAGTAAAGTGGTTTTAATGCCGTTCTCAATTTTTGAAACGATGTCCTGCGCATTGGGACCGAACTTGGAAATTTTTCCCAGCAGGTTCCACACTTCATCCTTTACTTTATTATAAGTGTGCGAAGTGGTGATGTCCGTCAAATATTCTTTGAGCGCTCCCACGTTGGGATCAATGCTCATGCAATTATCATTAAGCACCACCAGCAAATTGCTTTTGGCAATACCCGCATGGTTAAGCGCTTCGAACGACATGCCCGCGGTCATAGCTCCATCACCGATCACGGCTATCGCATGACGATCTTTTTCTCCTTTATACTTGGAGGCAATGCTCATGCCCAACGCGGTGGAAATGGAAGTGGAAGAGTGTCCTACACCCATGGCATCGTACTCGCTCTCGCTTCGCTTGGGGAAACCGCTTATGCCTTTGTAGACCCGGTTGGTGTCGAAATTTTTTCTGCGGCCGGTCAAAATTTTGTGGCCGTAAGCCTGGTGGCCCACATCCCACACCAGTTGGTCGTAGGGGGTATTGAAAACGTAATGTAAGGCCACGGTGAGTTCCACCACGCCAAGGCTGGCGCCAAAGTGCCCGCCCTTTTTACTTACCACATCAATAATATATTGGCGCAGCTCCTTGCATACCTGCGGCAGTTGATCTTCTTTGAGCTTGCGCAGATCAGCGGGGTATTCTATCTTGTCCAGCAGTTCTCCTGCTCTAAATTCCATGTTTCGTACGATTTCCATCACAAAAGTAGTCATTTTTGACCGCGCGGCCATTGCGGTCCCCGCAACGGGAAACTAACGATGCCAGGTGGAAAAAGATTTGATGATTAACAATTTTTGGGATAGTACAGGGGCCCTTAACTTGTGGGTTGTCTCCCTGGGCGCAGCCGAAGTGTGGGCACCGGCAATTGAAGTCCAACGCCCCGTGCCTCGACTGCGCTCGGCATGACCCGCGAATGTTTGTAATTGAATTCAAGTGGGTCGATAGCCGGCAATGTTCCCGGGAACAAAATTTTAGGGAAGGCCGTATATTTGCAACCAGCAAATCTGTTAATGCCCCAATCAACCGAAATAGAAAAGATAACGCATCGCATCCGCAAATCATTTTGGGACCTGCAGGAGGAATTTCAACTCATTGTACCCGGTGACAAGGTGATGGTTTGCCTGAGCGGGGGTAAGGACAGCTATACCATGCTCGATATTTTGCTTCATGCCCAAAAGGCCATGAAGGAAAGTTTCGAGGTCGTTGCCGTTAACCTCGATCAAAAACAGCCCGGTTTCCCGGAAGAGGTTTTACCGGCTTACCTCTCGGGAAAAGGAGTAAAGTTCCGTATCGTGGAAAAGGATACATACAGCGTGGTGGTGGAAAAAACGGGCCCAGGAAAGACCATGTGCACGCTTTGTTCTCGTTTGCGCAGGGGAATTTTATATGACGTAGCCAGCGAGATGGGAATAACAAAGATTGCACTAGGTCATCACCGGGAAGATGTGCTGGAGACATTTTTCCTCAATCTTTTTTTTGCGGGAAAGATAGAAGCCATGCCCGCCAAATTCAGGACGGATGATGGCCGCCACGTGGTTATCCGCCCGTTGGCTTACGCTTGTGAAAAGGATATTGAACAGTTTGCCGCTCACCAAAATTATCCCATCATTCCCTGTAACCTCTGCGGTTCGCAGGAAGGGTTGCAGCGTGTTGCCATGAAAAAAATGCTGGCCGAATGGGAGGAGAAGTTTCCCGGACGCAGCAGTATCATG
>DATDFI010000396.1:0-3090 GCA_036522695.1 Bacteroidia bacterium
GGGGCTTTACCGCAAAGGATAAGACCGCCCCAGTCGCCATAAGTGCGGGTGCCCATGGCCTGGTTGGAAGTAAAAATAATGGGTTGGCTTGCGGTACCGTTCGCAATGATCTTTGCACCGCGCTCAACGATCAAACTTCCTTTTGTATTCTTATCGCCCTTAATGATCGTTCCGGGATCGATGGTAAGCGTAACGCCATTCACCACGTAAACATAGCCGTACAATACATATTGATTACAGGCTGTCCAATGTGTATTGGTGAAAATACTGTCCTGCACATTAATGGTGGCTGCATTTGTATTTCGCCACGCACCCGCTAAGAAAAGCATCATCACCACGCACATCATTTTCAGTGCTGGTAATTTTTTCTGTTTCATTTTTCAAATTTGGTTTTGAGTTTTCCGTGTTTCAGAGGGAAACGGAATTACCCTTTGGATGCGCCAAAACTACCCGCAGGGTATTAGCCGGGAATTTGCTTCGTTTTAACGATTCATAAATAGAAATAAGCAGAGGTAAATGAATCGTTAACGCGATGTAAACTGTTTTCGAAAAAGATGAAAAAGCGGGATCAGAATTTGAACCGTATTCCAAAGGAATAATAGCGGCCGCGTTTGTAGCTCATGATCTCCATATCATCCCCGCTCTTCTCGAATTTATTATTGCGGTTGGTGTCCTGCACCAGGCGAACGGGTTGATTGAGAATATCCTGCACACCGAATGTAAGTGCAAAATATTCCGAGATCTTCTGGGTAACGAGAACATCGAGCGTGTGGCGCGATAATTCCCCGATATTGGCATAATCAAGCGTGCCGATGAGGTATACGCGCGGGCCAAAAACATTATAAAGTATGGTCACCTGCGTGCCGATCGAATCGTTCTGGTAGTACAAACCGGCATTAACAATGTAAGGCGATTGACCCTGCAAGGGGTTATTCGTGGTTTGGTTGATCACCTTTGTGATCTTCTGCTGACTTTGGATGATGGCAACGTTGGCCACGAAATTAAGATCGGCAAAGAAAGGACGAATGGAGGCCCCATCAAGGCATGCAAAATTCTTTCGAAGGTCGACCTCCACACCACGGCTGTAAGCCGACTCGGCATTGGTAAAAGTGAATGCGCGGCTGTCGCTTCCCCCGGAGTTGAGGATGACCTGCTGGATGGGGTGGATGAACTGCTTGTAAAAAACGCCCGCCTGTATGAAATTCCCGCGCGAGGGATACCACTCGTAACGCAGGTCATAATTATAGATCTCCGCCACCTTTAATGTTTCACCCTGCGGGGCAAGCACCGTGGGAAATAATGAACCATAGGTCCCGGAACTGAAGTTAAAATCGTAAAAATAAAATGGCGACCACTCACGGAACTCGGGACGGTTCAGGGTTTTTCCATAGGAAAGATGAAGGAACGAAGTGTCCTTTTTGAAACTGTATACCACGTTCACACTCGGCAAAAGAAACCTGGTGGTCACTTGCGGGTGAATACTATCCTGGTTAAGGTAGCTCTGCAGTGATTGAACATTGCTTTCGTAGCGCACCCCGCCCGACACCTTTATTTTTTTCCCCAAGGGCAGCTTAAACATGATGTAGGAAGCGAGCAGCTTATTTTGCGCATTGTATTTGTCCGAGGAAGAAGTGATCTCATCGATGCGAAAGCCGCCAGGTATGCCTACGTTGGCAGGATCGAAGATTTGGTCGAGGGGAAGTCTTTTGAGGTTGAAAGCCTGGAAACTGGGAGCGATAGTATAACCGAGTACGCGTGCAGCGAACATCCTGCTCTTATACTCAAAATAATTTCCAGCCAGGACTTCAAATTCATAATTACGCACCTTTATTTTTTGTTTGATCCCATGCGAAAAGGAATAAACTTTTTCATCCAATGAAGAAAAGAACCGGCCTCCCCCGTTCACAGGGTCAACCGTATTCGCAATGGCGGCCGAATACATGGAATCGGGCGCAGTGCGAAGCTTTGTGTACTTTATTCGTTTGAGATCCGGAACATCCTTACTCGTATGCGCATACCCCGCGGTCCATTTATACTCTGTGCGCTCGTCAAAAAAAGTATGCTTGCCGCTCAACTGGCCCGAATAGGTCGTTTTTTCCTCGTATCCTTCAACATATAATCTTTCATTAGGTCCATTTTCATAGTTGCTTTCACGCATGGTCACGTATGATGAAGCGTTTTGATTGAAAATATTCTTAAAATCGACCTGGTGGTGACGTGAGAGAATCGAAAAGTTCTCGAGCAAAGAACCCCGTACCGTATTCGTACTCTGTATATCGGTGTAGTCACTCGTTTGAGCCAATGAATCCCAATCCTGCCGGTGAATAGTGAATGTAGCATTGGTATTGGAGTAATTAAGACCAAGCGTATTACCGAGCATTACTCTTTCGCACTTCACCGGCAATTCCCAGGTGGCGCTGAAACGCTGGTCGGGCAGCGCGTTGTAACTATGAATTCCCCAGGTATTTGCAAATGAGCGCGACACCACATCGTTACCTGGGTCGTTTTTACCGATATATTCAGGAGTGCCATAAGGGATGCTGTAAAATCCATTGCTGTAACCCATCCATTGTGTAGGCGCAGAAGTTGTGCTGTAAAAAGGTTTGAGCGAGGTCCCATCACGGTAAAAATCCTGGAAATTGATCGTTAGCTTTTTATCCTCGGGAATGGAACGCGTATACACTTTCACCATCCCCCCCGCAAAATCGGAAGGCAGATCGGGTGAAGGTGTTTTAAAAATGAGCACGCGATCGACCGCACCTGAAGGAATGATGTCGAATGAAAAAGATCTTTTATCCGTCTCCGAGCTGGGCGCTCCGCCATCATTCAGCCAAACCGAATTATAACGGTCGTTCAACCCGCGCACCATGATAAAGCGGTTCTCGATCACGGTCACACCCGGCATTCTCTTCAATCCATCCGCCACGCTCGGGTCCCCATTCTTTGTTGAAGTTACTCCCGTATATCCTACCACCACTCCGTCACTCTGCTTCATCTCCTTTGTAAGATGGTTGTCGTTATTGGTTTGTTCCACCGCCCATACTTCAAAATCGCCCAGCATGTTCACGCTCATATCTCCCAAAATAAAGT
>DATDFI010000397.1:0-5373 GCA_036522695.1 Bacteroidia bacterium
CGCTTCGTGAGGGGAACGAATAAAGAAAAACGATCACATGAAATTTATCACCGATACCTGGTTGCTTTTTATCCGCCACATCAAAAAAACACTGCGTATGCCGGTGTGGCTGTTCATCGGGCTTATGCAGCCGGTGCTTTATCTTTTGCTTTATATGCCCTTGCTGAAAAATATTGCAGGTGCTCCCGGCCTCGAGCAGGGCGCCATCGTTCGTATGTTCGTACCGGGCATGCTGGTGATCATGGCCATGGGATCGTTGTTTGCGGGCTTTTCTTTTATCGATGAGATACGCATTGGCATCATATCGCGCTGGCTGGTCACCCCTGCATCGCGTCTCGCGATATTGCTCAGTCTTGTATTGAGCAACATGGTCACGCTTTTTCTCCAGTCGTGCATCCTACTCGGCATCGCAAAATTTTTCGGACTCAGTGTTTCCATCCCGGGAGTTGGACTCACGCTGGTGCTTATCCTGATGATAGGTATGGCGATGGCTTCGCTTTCGTACGCCATTTCGCTTTCGGTGCAGGATGAAAGTGCGCTGGCTTCGATCACCAATACATTTTATTTGCCGGTGATGTTGCTTTCGGGCATCATGCTGCCTATCGCCATCGCACCCGACTGGATCAAGACCGCGGCCAAATTCAATCCTTTTTACTACGCAGTAGAGGCGGCCCGCACTTTATTCAGCGGGGAACTTACCGATATGATGGTACTGAAGGGATTTGCGGTAATGGGAGGCGTGGCCCTGCTCATGATGTGGCTGGCCGTTCGCGCGCTGCGAAAAATGGCAGCGTAAAAGATCAGTCTTTTACCGGGATCTCTTTAATGGGGATTGCTTTGAAGAGGTGCTTGAACTCGAGGATGATCTGCTTGAGGTCATCGTCATTCTGATCATAATACCAATCGATGCGCACCTTGTGTCCCTTCAGCACCATGCGTTCCAAACGTTTCAATATCTCGTTGAACATTTTACGCGAGGATGAATTCTGGTAGCTGATCCTGAAAACAAAAACCGTTTCGGGATTGGGGGATTTGGCATACTCGTCCAGCCATTCCACAACAGGCGTATACAGCCTCAGTGCATTGTTAGGAAAAGAATTCCCCCTGATCTCGAAAATATTTTTCTCGGGATCAATAGTGATCCGGGGCGACTGAAAGGTTTCTTCGATCTGTATTTTCTTCATAGGGATCAGCGAATATAGAAATTTAACACATCGCCCCGCAAAATTCTCTGCAAAGCATTTTTTAATCGATCTTTATTCCCAGCACAAGAATATCATCGATCTGCATATTGTCTTTTTTCCAGTTCATGATCGCTTCGTCAAGCGCTTTTTCCTGCTCGTTAGGCGCAAGGACCGATACCTGCACCAGTAGTTCCTTCAGCGCGCGCGTGGAGAATTTCCTGTTCTTTTCACCACCGAACTGGTCGGCATACCCGTCAGAGAAAATATAGATCATGTCGCCTGGCTGTAGCTGAACTTCATGCTCCTCGTAGGGGGTTTCATGGATCTCCTGGGCGCCACCGGCCGAGTAAATAGATCCTTCAAATTCAGTAAGTGTTTTGTTGCGCACCAGGTACATGGGCCGGCCGGCTCCTGCGAACACCAGTTTTTTTGCAGCGAGGTCAAGGGAGCACAGCGCCACTTCCATCCCGTCCTTGGTGGAATACTGGTCGTCCTGGTGAAGGGAATTGATGATGGCGCTGTTAAGGCGTTCCATAACAAAGGATGGCCGTGTTTCGGCATGGTCCTTCACGATATTATTGAGCAATGTAGAGCCGATGAGCGACATGAACGCACCGGGAACACCATGGCCCGTGCAATCCACCACCGCAATAAGTTGGGAATTTCCTTTTTCGCTGTACCAGTAAAAATCACCGCTCACAATATCGCGCGGCTTATACAAAATGAATGCATTTGTTTTTTCGAGAATGAGCTTTCGCGAGGGAAGCATGGCTTCCTGTATTCGCTTGGCATAATGAATACTGTCGGTGATGTCGCGGTTCTGCTCTTCTACAATGGCGTTGATCTTTTCTACATTCTCTTTTTCTTTCTTAAGCAGCCAGGTCTTTTCATCCACCATACGTTCGAGGCGCATGCTTAATCGCACAAGGCTGCGCGTGCGCCAGCGTATCAAAAAATAAACCAGCGAGGTGAGCACAAGGCCCGTGAAAATAAAGAACCAGGGACTTTTCCATACCGGGCGTTTGATGGTGAATGAAAAAGTGACGGGCTCTGAATTCCAGATACCGTCATTGTTACAGGAAAGAAGGCGGAACGTATAATGTCCTTCCTCGAGCTTTGGATAGGTGGCAATGCGGGAGCGCGAATCCACCTGGTTCCATTCCGATTCAAAACCATCGAGCATGTATTTGTACTTCACATTCTCGGGTGCCGAGAGGCAGATGCCGAGAAAATCGAACTTGATGGAATATTTTTTATAAGGCAAAATGGTATCGTTCACCATTTCCACCAGGTTGTTATCAATGCTCATCCCGGTGATGATGGTGGAAGGTTCACGCGTGTTGAAGCGGTCTTTTTCTTTATCATATTTGATCAGGCCGCCATTGGTGCCGAACCAGATATTCCCGCTGGCATCGGCACACACGGCATTGGAGTTGTTCTCGGGCGAAAGTATGCCTTCGTGTTTGCGGTAGGAAATAAAATGGGATGCTCCTTCCTTTTTGCGGCTGATGCCGTTCTTGTGACCTATCCATACATTGTTGTTATTGTCGCAATAGATCGAATAACAATAATTGGAAGCGAGCCCGTCAGCGATGGTGTAATTGTGAAATTTATCCCCATCATATGAGAAAACGCCATCACCCTCCGTAGTGAACCATATCTTTCCCGAAGCATCCTCGCACACATTATTGAGATTGAACGATCTCAGCTTGGGAATGTCCGGGAAGGAATTCACCTTGTTGAAGGAATAATTGTATAAGGGGGCGCCATGCGAAGCCAGCCATAACTTCCCGAGTTTATCAACATAAACGTGATAGATATTATTATGCAACAAACCGTCACTGGTTTCAAGCAGTGTAAAAATTTTTTCGGCACTGTTGTAAATATAAAGTCCCTCGGTGGTGCAAACGTACACGCGCTTCTCATCACCCGTAATGAAGTTAATGTGGTTGCGCTCGAGCGAGAATTTTTTTGAAAGCGGGGTGATCGCCCTTGACCTGGTGTCGAACGTGAATATGCCGTTATCCGCTGTGCCGATCCACATCAGCCCGTCATTCGCCATATACAGGGTGGTCACTTTGTCGGTGAGTAAATTGTTCTTTATCTCTTCCGTATTGTCACCGTTCGCATTCTTTTCGGGATGGAACAAGGCCAGCCCGTCCTGTTTCCCGAGCCATAGATTTCCGCTCCGGTCGGCACAAACCGCGTACACGGGTTCTTCCACTTCCTTGGTGCCCGTGGGATAAAAAATGAATTTCTCATCCACCAGTTGCACCAGCCCGCTGCCGTATGTTCCTATCCAGGTATTGCCCTCGTAATCGTTGTAAACGGATTGAATGTAATCGTTCACCAACCCGTTCACATGCGAGAACCCGATCACCGAATAACTGAACCCTTCATTGTCGGCAGGAATGATCTTGCGCAATCCTTCTCCGAAAGTAGCCACCCAGATGTTGTTCCCGTGATCGCAGTACAGGTCGCGGAATTCGAAATTCTGCAGGCGCAGGTCGCTGCGGATGGCGGAGTTCACATAATAACCGGTTTTGGATTTTTTGAGAGAGAAAACGCCTTTCCCGTTGGCTGCAACCCATATAAGGGAACTATCGTGTGAAGGGGTAAGACCCGCGATGCCGCTTTCATTCAGCATATCAACCGCCTGCAGCAATTCATAGGTTTTATTGCCGCGGTGAAAATTGTAAACATAAAGCCCTTCACTTGTGCCCACCAGCAGGTCATCGCCCGAGCCATAATAAACCGCATTTATATTTTCCTGCTTAACATCAGCGATCTTTTGCAGGTTCAGGTCGGGGCTCACCTTAAAAAGGCCGTTGCCTTGAGTGCCGATGAGAATATTCCCGTCACGGTCTTCACTGATGCAGTTGATCTTTACATTTTTCAGCACCTCGTATTTCAGCACGGTGAACTTGCTTTCCGAAGGATCAAACCGTGTTACGCCTTCCTGGAAATGCCCTAGCCAGATATTGCTCTTTGAATCGATGTAATGGGTGGTCACAAAATTTTCGGCCAGCCCGTCCTCTTTCCTGAAAACTTTGAAAGTGTTTCCCGAGTAACGCGTGAATCCTTCCCCGGTTGAAGCATACAAAAAGCCGCTGCGGTCCTGCGAAAGATGGTAGATATATCCCTGGGGCAGGCCGTTGTCCTCGTTGAAGATGCGGAAATTATAGGTCTGGCTTTTTACCGGCAGGTAAGCAATGAAAACGGAAAATAAAAGAAAGGACCTTCGCGAGACAGCTTTGATCATATTAAAAGAAGGTTCATTTTCCTTTCGGCTTCACTACTATGCTCGGCTTGAATTTGGGAGAACCTCCTATGGGAATGGTGAAGAAAGGAAGCGCCTCGCCATATTGATTGGCAATAAAGATCACCACGTTGTTATTCTTAACCGGGTTCTTTTTGATCACCTGCACGTCAAGCGAAGTGTTCACTTCACCGGGCATGATCTTGTGCATGCTCACCGACCAGTTGCCGTCATTGGATATCTCTGTGGTCTCTCCTTTATTCACAACCGATACTACGCGAACAATGCCTTCCTTATCGTAATCGAATGTGTTCACCTTTACCGACACCACATTTTTACCGATGAAAGGATACAGGTGAGAAACAGTGCTGGTCTTTTCATTAGTGCGGAAACAATACTCGTAGGTAAATCCGTTGCCGCCCTCAATCGTGATGTTCTGGTCTGTTTTTGACGAAAGCGAAAGCCTGTACAGGTTCCCGTCATCGCCTTCCATGCCTTCTATCACCACTTTAAAAATGTAACCACCGAATTCGGGAGATAATTCTCCTTCTGCGGGATTGAAAGGGCCGAAAGAATACCATTTATCATCGTAAACGGGATCGGATCCAAAAGTTTTGGTAGCGAGTTGCACCCCGCTGCGGTAATTTCCTTCGGGGTTTGTTTTGCGCGCATCGGGATCGGAAAGCGCATTTTTGCCACCGTAAATGCTGAATGATGTTTTGGAATTGAATCCACCGCGCTCCTCGTCAACCTTGCCGAATACATCCGGATCGTAAACACGGATGTAAACCGGGTCCTTACGTGTTTCGGGAATAGAGAAAAAGAAGACCTGCACGTTATCATCGTCACCCCAGTTTTTATCTGCGCTTTTGCTGAAGGTGACCAGGTAAGGGATGTTCTCCTCAACGGAAGGAACGACCTGCGCAAAAC
>DATDFI010000398.1:0-9664 GCA_036522695.1 Bacteroidia bacterium
CACACCTCCCGTGCGGCCCATCATATTGTTGGGAATATGATTGAAGAGCCAGGTCACGCGAAGCACCCTGGTGCCTGCATTGGTCACTCCTATGAGTACCGAAAAAAGAAAAAATACCAAGACACTTTTGGTGAAAGCCACGATAAAGCAACCCGCAGTGGTGAGGACCATCAGTAAAATGACTGCACTTACAGTGGAACTGTTGCGGAACAGGTAGCGGATGAAGAGCCCGGCAAACAAAGCCCCTATCGCATATGTAATATCAGCGGAAGCGTAAACACCGGCCCCTGCTTCCAAATGGTTGTTCACATACCAGGGCAATAGCAGGTGCACTTCCACGAGCAGGATCACAAAAATGGCATACGACATATTGCCGAACAAAAAGATAAGCGGGTGCTGTTTCAAAAAGGTGAATCCCATTCTCATGCGTTCCATCACGCTGCCGCTGTGCACTCCGGTTTTTTCGGTGGGCACGTAGCGGATGAGACCAATGAGCACGATCGCAATTAAATAAGTCACGGCATCCATGGCAAATATCTCGTGCATCTCCCAGCGCCTGATCTCGAATGGAAGATGTATATCGAAACCGAGCAGGTTCACCATTTTATCTTTTGTACCAGCGAGCAATACCGCGCCCACCGCACCGGCAAACACCGTGGTGGCCTGGCCCTGCACTTCAAAATAAGAATTGATCTTGCCGTAATTGTGTTTCTCGGAAATTTCCTGCCCGAAAGCGTAGAGTGCCGGATAATGAATGTTGTAAATGAAAACGGTCGCAGCGAAAACGAGTGTGACCAATTCCACAGAAAGGCGCCCTGCGATAAAACCGTACAGCGAAACGCCTCCCAACACACAAGCTCCCGCTACATTTATGGAGAGGAAAACATTTTTTCTCGGGTAACGATCAACGAGTGTTCCCGCATATAAACTCCAGAACAAAGTGAAAACGGTGATCACCATGTAAATGATACCGAACAGTGATTCGCGATTGATGATGCTGGTGAAATACCAGGGAATGGAAAGCATGCTGATACCCTGCGCAAAGCCCGAGATGATGTTGGCAGCGAGGAGGAGAGTAAGGGCCTGGCGGTTTTGCATGGCGTGAAGGTAAAGGTATAAAGGTATAGGGTATAGAGTATAGAGGTATAAGGGATCGCTTCGATAAAATTCTGCCAAAATATTTTGTCTCGGTGATCGCAACAAGATCTTATGAACGTTTCTCCCGGAAATACCTGGACTTCCCCGGACCCATTCTGTACATCTTTTTAACCCCGCCATGCCTATGCTGCATACCTTTTTTTACCACACTCTGCCTCTATTCCTTATACCTATTACCTTTATACCTCCTTATGGGGGACGAATCGCCAAAGAAGAAGATCCGCATTACTGATATGAAGGTTGCGTTCACTAAAGCCGCCTCGTATTGTGCGTACCAGGAACGTTGCCAGCAGGAAGTGCGCGATAAACTTTACAGTTGGGGATTATGGCCCGAAGCAGTTGAAAATATAATCACCCAATTGATCACTGAAAATTTTTTGAATGAAGAACGGTTCGCGAAGGCATTTGCGGGCGGGAAGTTCCGCATTAAAAGATGGGGGCGGGTGAAAATAAAAATGGAATTAAAGAAAAGGAAGATCAGCGATTACTGCATCAAACAGGCCATGAAGGAAATTGATGAGCGTGATTACATGAAAGTTTTACGTGCGCTGGTAAAGGAGCAGGAAGAGAAATTAAAAAAGAAAAAGCTGAGCGGGCGTTTTGCGGGTGAGATCAAAAAACAAAAGATAATGCAGTATTGTTTGGCGAGAGGATTTGAGCAGGACCTGGTGAGGGATCTAATGGAGCGCTGACCGGCTGCTGGTTCCTCACGAGTCAAATTTTGAGCCGTCCCACTCAACGCCATCGGGGAATAATTCGGCTCTTCTTTTTATCATTTCAACCGCTATTAAAGCGCTGTCCCCACCGAGTTGTTCAAGTTTTGAAATGATATTGAGGTAGCTCTTCTCATCTCTGTTTTGACTCAACTTGAAAACATTCTCTAGTTTATCCGCCTTTATTTCAAAGCCAACGATCGCGGGCATCATCTTACTTAAAAAATCGGCCGGCAGGTTGTCATAAAATGTTGGCGATTGCGTATTCCCTTTCTCAAATTTCAACGTCATTTTACGCATAAACCGTATTAACTCCTCACCCGACATAAAATTCACCTTGCCGCTCACATGCACGCTCATGTAGTTCCAGGTTGAACCGATTTTGGGATTGCTATACCAGGAAGCACTTACGTAGCAGTTCGGCCCTGTAAATACAAGCAATGCGTTCGGGTTTTCAGTTAATGCTTTATAGTGATCAGTATTTCGCATGATGTGTCCCTGCAGGAACAGGTCACCATTCCTTTCTTCGAGCAAAACGGGGATTTGCGTTGCCACCTGAGCACCTGAGAGATAACTGCCTGTCATAAAAGCAAACGGATTTTCTTCTATAAAATCCAGGATCGTTCGCCTGTCCTTTTCTTTGAAATAAGAAAAATTGTACATTTTGTTTATCTGTTTCTTTTACTGGGAGTGGTCCTGCAATGGCTGCTGAGCTCTTTTAATGCTGTTCACCCTGCGAAATTTCCTTTGAGGAGCCGTTGGTATTATTATTGGGTTTCTGTTTATCACCTCTCCTTTGGAGAGGCCGAGCCTGGCAAAGCCGGAACCGGTGAGGCTTAATCCAGTTTCAGAACCGCCATGAATGCGCTTTGGGGAATTTCCACACTGCCCACCTGGCGCATGCGCTTTTTACCGGCCTTTTGCTTTTCGAGGAGTTTGCGCTTACGGGAAATATCACCGCCATAACATTTTGCAGTAACATCCTTACGCATGGCGCTGATGGTTTCGCGCGCAATGATCTTGGCGCCTATGGCTGCCTGTATCGTGATCACGAATTGCTGTTTGGGGATTAATTCCTTCAGCTTTTCGCAGATCTTGCGGCCGAAATCATAGGCGCGACTGCGGTGTATGAGCGCGGAGAGCGCATCCACCTGGTCGCCATTCAAAAGTATATCCAGCTTAACGAGATCCGACTCGCGGTATTCCAACGGATGGTAATCGAAGGAGGCATATCCCTTGGAAATACTTTTCAGCTTATCGTAAAAATCAAAAACGATCTCGGCCAAAGGCATCTCGAAAATAAGTTCCACACGATCGGTGGTGAGGTAGGTTTGATTTTTAAGAACGCCACGCTTATCCAGGCACAAACTCATTACCGAACCGATGAATTCGGCTTTGGTGATGATGCTGGCGCGGATGTAAGGCTCTTCAATTTTTTCAACCTGCGTTACCTCGGGAAAGTCGGAAGGGTTTTTTAAAGAAAGCTTCTCACCACTGGTGGTGTACGCAAAATATGATACGTTGGGAACCGTAGTGATCACCGTCATGTTGAACTCCCGCTCCAAACGTTCCTGTATGATCTCCATGTGCAGCATTCCCAAAAACCCGCAGCGGAAACCGAAACCCAGCGCGGCCGAACTTTCCGGCTCCCAGGTGAGCGATGCATCGTTCAGCTTCAATTTCTCCATCGAATCGCGCAGCTCCTCGTAATCTTCCGTATCCACCGGGTAAATACCCGCGAACACCATGGGCTTTACATCTTCAAAACCTTTGATCGCTTCTTTAGTGGGGTTCGCCACGTTCGTAATGGTATCGCCCACTTTTACTTCACTGGCCTGCTTGATGCCGGAAATAATATAGCCCACATCACCCGCACTCACTTTATCACGCGGTTCCATGCTGAGTCGAAGCACCCCGATCTCATCGGCAATGTATTCGTGATCGGTAGCTACGAATTTTACCTTATCTCCTTTACGGATCTCCCCGTTCAGGATCCTGAAGTAAGCGATAATGCCCCTGAAAGAATTGAACACCGAATCGAAGATCAGCGCCTGCAACGGGGCCTGGGGATCACCCTTTGGAGCGGGTATACGTTCTACAATAGCATCAAGGATCTCCATTACACCTGCGCCTGTTTTACCGGATGCGGCCATGATCTCCTCGCGCTTGCAGCCCAGCAGGTCAACGATCTGGTCCTTTACCTCCTCCGGGTTTGCCGAAGGAAGATCGATCTTGTTCAGCACTGGAATTATTTCGAGATCGTGCTCGAGCGCGAGGTACAAATTGGAAATGGTTTGCGCCTGTATGCCCTGCGCTGCATCCACCAGTAACAAAGCGCCTTCGCAGGCTGCAATGGAACGGGAAACTTCATATGAAAAATCTACGTGGCCGGGGGTATCGATAAGGTTGAGCACATATTCCTCTCCCTTATACGTGTAATTCATTTTGATGGCGTGGCTCTTGATGGTGATGCCGCGCTCGCGTTCCAGGTCCATATCATCCAGCACCTGCGCCTGCATCTCACGCTTGCTGATGGTCTTGGTATACTCCAATAAACGATCGGCCAGGGTGCTTTTACCGTGGTCGATGTGCGCGATGATGCAGAAATTGCGGATCTTTTTCACTTCCCGAAAATTGAATGGCGAATTTACGCTTTTTTTTCCAGCGAATGCGTGAAAAATTCCTGCCTGCGCCAAGATTCCTGTGGTAGATATCAAGGGTAAAAAAAGTATGTTTGAGCGGGCACACAGATCCGAGGTCATGCTGAATAAATGGAGGTCCTGCTTTTTCTTATTTCTTTTGCTGGCGACCGCATTCCACCCCGTTCACTCCTTCTCGCAGGATAAAAAGAAAGACTCGCTTAAACTCATCCTTAAAAAAGCAAAAAGCGATACCGCGGAGGTGGATGCCCTGAATGCCCTCGCCAAAGAATTTAAAAATGATTTCAGCCTCGATTCGGCTGAGAAATACAGCCGTGCTGCCGCGCAACTTGCTGCGAAGCTGAACTACAAACGAGGAGAGATCATCTCGTACACCGCGCTTGGCATACTGGATGAAAAGCGCGGGAATTACCCGGGCTCGCTCAACAGTTATTTCATCGCATTGAAATTATGCCAGGAACTGCACGACCTGAAAGGCGAAGCGAAAGCATTGAATAATATCGCCATCATTTTTTTCCTGCAAAAGAATTACGAGGATTCCCGCGAAAAATTACTGCAATCCATCCACATCAGCGAGCCTAACCACGACTTTATAAGCCTGAGCGCTTCCTACACCAATTTAGGGCTCATATACGAGGAACAGGGCAATTACACTGTTGCGTTGCAGTATTACAAAAGGTCCCTGCCTTTAAAGGATGTGATAAAAGATGAACGGGGCCGCGCTTCGCTATACAATAACATCGGTAATATCTATTATAAACGTCACCTCAACGACAGCGCGCTTGAGAATTTCAGGCTGGCTTACTTCATCCGCAGCCGTGACCACGATAAGAGCGGGCTGGTGAGCTCATTTCTCAACCTGGGATCGGTGTATATTTCTCTTTCCGACCTCCGTAAGGCCCGGCAATACACCGATTCATGCCTGCTGCTCGCCCGCCCTGCAAAATATACCGACCGCATCATGTTCGCCTATTTAAATCTCTCGAAGATCGACTCCGCTGAAAAAAAATATAAAAATGCATTTCGCGATTATGCCGCTTACATCACTCTCCGCGACAGCCTGCTCAACCAGGAGAACATGAAAAAAAGCACGCAGTTGCTGGTGCAATATGAATTTGGTAAGAAACATGCGGCCGACAGCGTTAAAAATGCAGAGGCCATCAACCGTGAGAACCTGAAACATGAACAGGAGATCCGGCAGCAAAAAATTTATGCATATGGCGGGATTGCAGGCTTCCTGCTCATGCTGGTGGTTGCAGGAATATCGCTTGTCGCTTACCGGCAGAAGAGAAAGGACAGCGACATCATCTCGCAACAAAAATCATTGGTGGAAGAAAAACAAAAGGAGATCCTGGATTCCATCCATTATGCGAAAAGGATACAACGCAATTTGCTGCCATCTGAAAAATACCTGGAGAAGGTCCTGAAAAATAAATGAGGAAAAGTACGACTGAAAAATACGAGCGGATGATCCCGGGGATGCGATACGTTCTCCTCTGCTTTGCTATTTTCCTGGCGAGCGTCCCTTCATTTGCCGGCACACATAAAGCCGACTCGCTTGGACTGTTGCTGAAAAACAGTGCGGAAGATTCGAATAAGGTAAAAAACCTGGATGCCCTCGCGCTGGAACTGGTGGATATGGATCCCGATACCGCCATCCTGCTGGCGGGCCAGGCATTGGCCATCGCGGAAAAATTAAACAATAACTTACTGGTTGCGCAAAGCCTTCACATCATAGCCGGTGCGCACATCGATAAAGGAAATTACCCGGAGGCGCTGGCCCTCGAGCGAAAAGCGTTAAAAGTACTGGATAAAACAAGGTATAAGGAACAGCTCTCGAAATCGCTCGGGAATGTAGGCATCATTTACAAAGAGCAGGGAGATTATTCACGGGCACTGGAATACTATTTTAAAACCCTGAAGATCGCTGAAGAGCTTAAAGATATTGCGGTGCGAAAAGGAAATGTTCCCGGCATCAATTCAGGCAATAAAGGTATTCTCATTGCACTCAGCAACATCGGGGTGGTTTATAAGACCCTCGGCAATTACGATAAGGCCCTCGAATATCTTTTCCGCGCGCAGCAACTGGCGTTCGAGTTCGGGAACAAAAATTTTACGGCAGCCATTTTAGGAAATATAGGGAACGTGTATGACCGGAAAGGCGATCATGCAAAAGCGCTGGAATATTATTTGAAAACGCTTCGTGAATTTGAGGCGTTGGGGAGCAGGAATGGCATAGCCACTGTAATGGGAAATATCGCAATGAGTTATGAGGACCTGGGCGATCTTGGCCGTGCGGATGAGTGGTTCGGCAAGGCGCTTAAGATCGATGAAGAATTCGGCAATAAAAATAACCTGGCACGCCATTACGGGGACCGGGGAGAATTAAAGGTGAAGCAGAAAAAACTAAAAGAGGCCGGTGAACTGCTGAGGAGGTCCATTGACCTTGCGCGGGAATTCAAAGGCAGGGAATTGATCAGGGATGATCTTTACAACCTGGTAAAGCTGGATACTTTGCTTGGCGATTTCAACCTGGCTCTTGAACATTACAAAAACTATATCGCTTATGGCGATAGCTTACAGAATGAGGAAACCACCAAAAAACAAACCCGCCTGGAGATGCAGTACGAGTTCGACAAAAAGCAGGCGGCCGACAGCACACGCAATTCGGAGATCATGAAGCAGGAGGACCTGAAGCACCGGCAGGAGATACAACAGCAGCAAATTTATACGCTGGGAGGCGCAGCGGGATTTGTCCTGATGTTACTCATCGCGGGGATCAGTTTCCGTGCGTACCGGCAAAAGCGCAGGTCGAACGAGATCATTACACGGCAAAAACACCTTGTGGAGGAAAAACAAAAAGAGGTACTCGACAGCATTCAATATGCGCGCAGGATCCAAAACAGCTTATTGCCTTCCGAAAAATATATTGCAAAAAAGCTGGACGCGCTGAGGAAATGAGGGTGCGCCTGCGAACACCTATCTTTTTCCCGGCTTACAGGGACTAAGTGTGTACTCCAGTTTGACAGGGGCCTGGTGCTTTAACGGAAATTTATTGGGAAGGGGGTCCCTGAAGATCTCGAGGTGGGTCACCTTGCCATTGGCGTACATTTCATAATAAGTATAATAAGCGCGCTCGTCATAATAATCCCAGCGGCCTTCTTCCTTTCCGTTCTTGTACTTGCCACACACCTTGCATTTGCGGTCGGAAAAATATTCAAAGTAGGGGCCAACCGGTAAATGATCATCCTCGTTGTAACGCTTTATACTGAGCACAGCGCCATCGCGATCATAGTGCGTAACAATATATTTTGAACCCTTTACCAAAATGGTGACCGCATAGCGAAGGGAATCGTTCCCATACAGCACATAATAGGGAGTGCCGCTTTTTACCTGGGGCAAAAACGGGTACGAAGAAATGAGTTTGTAATCCGACATCGAATCGTTGTAATAGTATGGGTAAGCCGAAATTACCTTTGAAAAATATTTGCCGGGCATTGTTTTAGAGGGAAGGTTGAGAAAAAAATTCTTCGCCTTTTGTGCCTGACAAAAAATGAAAGCGCTGAGCAGAAGCGCTGTAAAATATAATTTCATGTGTTTGGGTCGGGCGCGAAATAACTGTTTTTCAGGTGATCTTACAAATAGGGCATATTTGCCTTGCGATGCATTTGTACCTTTCGGCCAGGTCCTGTGACCGGGTCAAGCATCAAAAACCCACCCTTCCACCAGTTTTACTTCCTGTTTCCGACCCTGACTAACGGTGTTCAGCGATTTTTACCCATCTGCCGCCACACCGCGCTCTACCTTTGTTTCAGCAATTTGCTTGTCCTTGCAACCGATGTTCAATAATAAGGAACGTGAAACAGACAATAGAACATAAACACCAAAAATCAAACAAAATGAAAAAGCATATCCTGTACCTCTGCCTGGCGTGTTGTTTTGTGGGGCCGGCAGCTTTCGCGCAAAGCGAAAATGAAAATACCACCACCACTACATCTTCCAGCGACAACAGCAACTTCATGGATCGTTTTTACAAGATCAAGGATTCGTATTCCAATATTCCGGATGCGTACGGGAAGTTCGCTTCATCCACTTACGACATGGAAGTATTCATAAAGCGTTATTATGCATATAAGGAAACGCATCCCGAGTTCGGGAATTATGCGGCCGATTATGCAGCGAGCACTTATAATATGGAAGAGTTCACCGGTCGCTGCCAGGAAATTCAAAAATCGTATCCAAAGATGACGGAAGTGTGGGGCGATTATGCGGGTTGCAAGTGGAACATCAAAGATTTCATCACCCGTTACTACCAGGTGAAGGCTTCGTATCCCAAACTCTCGGAATATTTCGGAGCGTATGCGGCAAGCAACCAGAACCTGAATGATTTTGCAAAGCGTTATTACGCGATTAAAGATTCGTACCCGAAGCAGGATAAATACTATGGCGACTTTGCCGGCAGCAGCATCACGCTCAACAATGGCAAAGGCAAAAAGGAAACTGCCGGTTCAAAATAATTTTGTGTGTAGGATTGGGATGGGTTAATGTGTTTGAATGCCCGTGATTCCGGAACCCCGTAAGGTACCGGGGTCGCGGGTTGTTTTTTTAGTACCTATGGCCCTGTAATGTTTACTTATATTAAATATTGCGCTGATTTTATAGTCTGATAAGATTTAAATCTACTTGATTTCTTTTCCCATTTTTTCTCAGCGCCTGATGAGGGACAGCGAAACCGCCCGCTTTGGTCTAATTAGCAAGATCCCCGTAAGCATCATTTAATAACATTATAGGCCACTCTCAAAACTATTTCTCCTTAACTTCGCTCTTCATGATAGCCATTGGAGAAACCTTAGTGTCGGAAGACCTGCTGGAGAAGAAATTCGTGTGTGACCTCAAAGCCTGCAAGGGCGCTTGTTGTGTGGAGGGCGAATCGGGTGCACCGCTCGAAGAGGACGAACTGCAGATCCTCGAGGACATTTACGACAAAGTAAAACCTTACATCCCTGCCGATGGCATCAAGGCTATTGAAAAGCAGGGCAAGCACATTATCGATACCGATGGAGAGCACGTTACTCCTTTAGTGAAGGGCAAACATTGCGCATATACCTACTTCGAGAACGGCACAGCCCTTTG
>DATDFI010000399.1:0-6998 GCA_036522695.1 Bacteroidia bacterium
ATGGTATCTTCCGGGGGCCGACCGGGGGCCGAATTCATTTCGCCTTTCATGTGCAAACCCGTGAATGAAACCATCAGGGCCCAGCAAAAAAATAAAAAGACCGGTCGTTTATTCCTCATTTCTCTTTCACCAGTTTTTGCAGTTGTGAAAAATAATTCTCCCGCTGCGCCAGCACCGAATACTTATCAACCACCGTTTGCCTTCCGCTTTTACCCAGGTTGGCCCGCAACGTTGAGTCCTCAACAAGGCGTGAGATCTTTTCTATCCACTCGTTTTCATTCCCTGCCAGCAGGCCGTTCACTCCATCGCGGATGATCCCGGTATTCACTCCTACGCGCGACATCACCGTTGGAATTTCCATGGCCATGTACGAAAGTCCTTTCAGCCCGCATTTCCCCCTCGCCCATTTATCATCCGGCAAAGGCATTATACCTATATCGAACTCCGCCATGTCCTGCACTTCCGTATTCTCATTCCAGGCAATACCTTTCACTCCCAATCTTTCGTTGCGGTAACTTTCATCACCTATAACTTTAAAATAGATCTTACTTCCGAACCTCTCCTTCAGCTTCAACAAAAATGGCGTTGCGTTATCAAAATGTTTGATGGTCGTAAGGCTCCCGGTCCACCCAATACAAACGCGTTCATCCTTTTTATCGAAGGGAGTTCTCTTATGCAGGTCTGTATCTATCGTTGTCGGAATAACAACCGTGTTCTTATTGTATTGCCGGGCAAACTCAGCCAGGTAATCATTGCCCGCTATCACCAATCTCGCCATGGCAATAAGCTTCTGGGTCTTTTGCGGGTTCTTGAGCCAGCCAAATCTTTTATTCGCCTCCGAAACATCCAGCAGCCATATGGCATCATCGAAATCGAAGACCAGTTTGCTTTTTTTACTGAAACGCTTTTCGAAAAATACGGAGCCGGTCATGAAGGCTTCGCGCTGTACAAAAACAATATCATAATGTTTTGCGCGCAGTGTGTCACGCACCCGCCTTACCGCGCTTTTTAAAAAAATGTAGCCCTTGGTAAAAATATTCCCGGGCGAATAAAAAACCTTGTCGTCCTTTTCCGAAATGATCCACGATTCATCGCATTCAAAACCATTTGCCCTCAAATAAGGCAGGTATTGCTCATAGCGGAAACGCTGGCTGGGCGAGCGCCCGGGCCTGTGCGATGCGATGAAGAGAATGCGTGACATACGGGGGACAAAGGTATAAGGTATAAGGCATAAAGACATGGTGAAAAAGGTTTATTTGCCCTAAAGGCAAGGGCCCAAAATTTTGCGTCCTTACTCCACCACTATAGAATAATCCACCTACAGCTATATACCTTTATACCTTACACCGCTTACCCTCTTACCCACTTTTCCCTATCTTTACTCCCATGCTCATCTTCAGGAAAAATCTACCGCGATGGATCATTTTGCTGGTCGACCTCGTGATCTGCTTTTTCTCCCTTATTCTTGCCTACCTGCTACGTTTTAACTTCGCCTCCATTCCGCAAGTGGAGATCAACACCTTCCCGGTTGTCTTTCCATTCATATTGGGCTGCAGGCTCCTTAGTTTCCTGGTCTCCCGCACCTACGCGGGCATCGTTCGTTACACCGGTTCACGCGATGCCGCACGCATCTTCATGGTCAACTTCATCGTCACCTGTGCTTTCGTTATTTCCAACGTGATCAAATATTACCTGTATAACGGGACCTTCGTCATCCCGTTCTCCATCGTGATCATCGAGTTCATGAGCACCACCTTTTTGATGATCAGCCTGCGCGTGATATTCAAAACTCTTTATTTCGAATATGTAAATCCCTCACGCGAAAAACGCAACGTGATCATCTTCGGTGCAGGGGAGGCGGGCATCATCACCAAACGCACACTCGATCGCGATGCAGGCACAAAATATAAAGTGCTCGCCTTCATCGATGACGATATAAAGCGCCAGGGCAGTAAGCTCGAAGGTGTTACCATCTGTAACCAGGAAAAACTGAAAGAACTTTTGGGTGAGAATGATGTAGCTCACGTGATCATTTCCGTGCAGCACCTGTCGCCTTCGCGTAAGCAACAGTTGGTGGAACTTTGCCTTCAATACGATACAAAGGTGCTGACGGTCCCCCCGGTATCGAGCTGGATCAACGGTGAACTCAGCTTCAAGCAGATCAAAAAAATAAATATTGAGGAATTACTCGAGCGGGACCCTATCAAGCTGGATGAAGAAAACATCGGTAAGCAGGTACAAGGAAAAGTGGTATTGGTGACCGGTGCGGCCGGATCGATCGGCAGTGAGATCGTTCGCCAGCTGCTGCGCTACAAACCTTCCAGGATAATTTTGCTCGACCAGGCCGAGTCTCCCTTGTATGAAATGGAGATGGAGCTGAATGAAAAGATCAGCAAGGATGCTTTCGAGATCGTGATCGGTGATGTACGCAACCATGATCGCATGCACAATTTGTTCCGCACTTTTAAGCCGCAAATCATTTTTCACGCAGCGGCCTACAAGCACGTGCCCATGATGGAAAACAATCCATCCGAAGCGGTGATCACCAATGTGCTGGGCACGAAAGTGATGGCCGACCTCGCAGTGGAATTCGGTGCCGAAAAATTCGTAATGGTGAGTACGGACAAGGCGGTGAATCCCACTAACGTAATGGGCGCATCAAAGCGCGTGGCCGAAATTTACGCACAAGCGCTCGGAAAAACTGCGAACACAAAATTCATCACTACACGCTTCGGGAATGTCCTGGGATCGAACGGCTCCGTTATTCCACGCTTCCGCCAGCAAATTGAAAAAGGCGGGCCCATCACCATCACCCATCCCGAGATCACACGTTATTTCATGACCATTCCGGAGGCCTGTCAATTGGTGCTGGAGGCCGGTGCGATGGGCAAAGGAGGAGAGATCTTCATCTTCGACATGGGCCAATCGGTGAGGATCGTGGACCTCGCCAAAAAAATGGTAAAGCTTTCAGGCCTCGAGCTGGACAAAGACATCAAAATAATTTTCACGGGTCTCCGACCGGGCGAAAAGCTGTACGAAGAATTATTGAACGACAAGGAAAAGACACTTCCCACCCATCATTCCCAGATCATGATAGCGAAAGTGAAAGAGTATGACCTGGCAGCCGTTTCAAAAGAGATAGAAGGACTCATCTCGCTTTTCGGGAAGCAAAATAATTCCGAGATCGTGCGCAAGATGAAGAACATAGTCCCCGAGTACATCAGCAATAATTCGGAGTTCGAGAAGCTGGATGCGAAATAACATCATCATGAAGAGAATTCCCCTAATTGCTGCGCTGACCCTTGTTTTCTGCTGGCAAAGCAAAGCATGCCTCAATTATTATTACTTCGTGAATAAGGAAGGTAATTATTACATGTCCGATACGATAATCCGGGCATTTAATTTGAACTTCAATAAAGAGCGAAACCTGACAAAGCTTAAAAATTCCTATTCAAGGCTATCAAGGGAACACGATTACAGGATTCTTTCCGACTATTCCGTTTCACTTCTCAAATTGGGAAAGACGAAAACGGCACTGGAACTTTTGATCGCACTTGAAAGGGTTCACCCGGAAGAATATAATATTGCGGCTAATCTTGGAACCGCTTATGAACTCAGCGCTATGCCGGATAGTGCTTTAAAATACATTCGGCTCGCACTGAAGATCAACCCCGCCTCACATGGAAATAGCGAGTGGGTCCATATTAAAGTTCTGGAAACAAAGCTGCAAATGACGATCAATCCAAAATACCTTGCAGATCATAGTGTACTCCGGTTGACCGAATCCCAGAAAAAAGATTCCACGACCAGGAAACAGATCGAGGTCCAGGTTCGGGAAAGATTTCCATTCTGTAAAGGACCCGACCCGGTTATGGCCAGTTTGCTGACGGATCTTGGCGAATCATATTGCAACCAACTCTCGGTAGAATACGGAAAGGCCATGTACCAGATCGCACAAAAGTATTACGGTGATACGACTGAAGCTCTAACAATGAAGATCAAAGAAGCGCAGCTTTACATTAATAAGTATGCGGATAAAAAAATAGAAATTCCTGTGAACAGAAGAATGGAGGCTTCCTACGATAAGATCGGCTATTTCAGCTATAAGCAACTGCTGGATGATAATGACCCGGGGAATTACGTAGTGGATTGGACGGGGATCAACCTCGACATTAAAACCCTTTTGTCCCTGGCAAAGATCAATTGATATTACAAGTGCACAATGAATATTGACCAATGACCGGCTTCAAACACAAAACCCCCATACAGGTCCGCTTCAAGGACATTGACGCCCTCGGCCACGTGAACAATGCCAACCACCTCAGCTATATTGAACTGGCGCGTGTGCATTATTTTAACGATGCGGTAGGCATGAACATCAACTGGAGCGAAGAAGGCATCATCCTCGCGAAGGCAACCATCGATTACAAAATGCCCATACTGCTTAACGATAAAGTTTTTGTTTACACACGCTGCTCCCGCACGGGCAACAAAAGCTTCGACCTCGAGTATGCGGTCGTGAAAGAAGAGAACGGGAAAGACGTACTGCTCGCCACCGCCACCACGGTAATGGTTTGTTTCAACTACCGCACCGGCTCCACCATGCTCCTGAAAGAAGAATGGAAAAACAAGATGCTGGATTATGAAAAACAGCCATAGTCAATCTAATCTCATTTTTACTACATTAGCTTTTTATTGTATCCAATGAAACACATTATACCACTTCAATTCATTTTTCTCCCGGCCCTCGTACTGGGTTTGTCATCGTGCGGCAGCAATTCCACTACGGAGAACACCGATAACACAAAAACCACTTCGGATACTTCGGGCTCTCAATCCCGGTCCTCGCAGGTGAAAACCTTTTTTTACAGCCTTCCCTCTCCCATGGCGATGGCAGCTGTTTTCAAGAGTTCGGGCCTGCCTTATACGGATGGACTTTGCAATGACCCGGGCAGCGTAGCCAAATACACTTCACTTCGTTCGCAATGCCTCAATATGGGTGTGTACAATACCGATCTCGCCTACAATCTCATCAACAACCAAACTCAAAACAGCTTAAAGTACCTCGAGTGCATTAAAAAACTATCGGACGGCCTGGGGCTGGGCAGCATCTTTGAAACGGATAATTACCTCGATCGTTTCAAGAAGAACATGAGCAAGAACGATTCGCTTTCCATCATCTTCTCTGACCTTAAACGTGAAGTGGATCTTTTTGTTTACGACAACAAAAAGCAGGATATCGCATTATTCATTTTTACCGGGGCCTGGGTGGAAAGCATGTACGTGGCCACGCAGTCCACCAAAAATAAAATGAATAACCTGGTGGCGAGCACCGTTGCCGACCAGAAGTATGTGCTGGAGAACCTGGTGAACCTGATGAATGATTATAACCAGGAGCCGAATTTCAAAAACCTGTTCCTCGACCTGGTCGACCTGAAAAAAGAATTTGAAAAGCTGGCTACAAAGGGCGATGATGAAAATGCAAAAGTGCAGGTGAACGAACATGACCTTAAAGTGGTGACCGAGAAGATCAGCTCTTTCCGCAACAAGATCATTTCAGAATAAAAAACACAGCTATGAAGAAGGTATTTTCCCTTTTATTTCTCGCGTTCATCGCTGCCGGCACTTTGCAGGCACAGTGCAAAGCCAAAGAGCTGATGAAAAAATGGAAGGACGATCTTTCGCCTTACCAGTACGATAGCTACCTGGTGGACGATTTTGAATACACCAATGAGAAGCAGGTGATGGATATGGAATTTACTGCACTTGCCGGGCTCGATTACAAGCTGGTGTTCTGTACCAATTCACTCCCCCAGCCTATCGGTATCACTATTTACGATAAACCGAAAACCTACCCTAAACGGAAACCGATCTATTTTGATGAAAGCAGTAAGGACGGCTACCTCTGCACCTTCCGTGCCGATCATACGGGAACGTACTATATAGAATACGAGATCCCTGTTGCGAACCAACTGAGCATGAAAGCCAAAGGGTGCGTGCTTATGCTGATCGGGATCAGTAATAAATAAGATCTCCTTTTTTTAAGGGGCGATGCGCCTTCCTTTTATAGCACCTTCCGTCCCGCTAATGGAACTTCAGTATCGGGGCTATTTTTTTTGAAGCCTGTTTTTCATCGCAGCTTTTCAATACAGATCGACCTGTAATTGGATTTATGTTAAATCCCAAATCGTTTTATAACCTTAGGTAAATATTAATCCAACATGATTTCTTTTTGCAACTTTTTAGAAAAGTTGCGCAAAATCGCAAATCCCGAAGGCCAATTTTGGCCGCTTTTTCCAAGTGGAAAAGCGTTACGTGATCTGCAAGCCTCCAAAACCGTAGATAAAATGATGCTGCCGGGCACGATGAAGGTTTCTATCTCCTCATAAACTTAATCCATCGCTTTGATAATTTACCCATGCATCATTTTACTCCTTTGGCTGGCGGGATTTGCACAGACACCGACACTCACTGCAATTGTTTTGATAGCAGGCGAACGCAGAAACTTCTGTTTTGAGTGGTTCAATGTTGTGCAGTCAGATCAAGTTTAGCAGAGGAGATAAATGGAGGGTAGTCCCTCGGCAGCGCGCGCAGAATGGACCCATCGCTGGCCTGTGCGACAAGGGCGCCTACCGATTTTTTACTGAAGGGTCGGCTTTTTGCGGGCCCAGCGTGAAAAATCGGAAGCGCACGGCAAGTGGGGCCCATTCGGGTGAGCTCGTGCGGTGGAAGGCGCCTCCGAAGGACTGTCCTTTTTGCTCCACTTTTTGGACAAGCAAAAAGCGGATATAAAAACCATGTGGGCTCAAGGCAAATCAAGTATCCAATTGAATTCCTCGATTTAACATAAATCCAATTATAACCCATCATCCCATCCCTTTCCTTACTTTTACACCTCGAAAATTCAACCATGTCAAAAGAATTCGCCAGAGTGATACTCGGTTCGGGCAAGGACCAAAGCGTGCGCAGGTTCCATCCCTGGATCTTTTCAGGTGCTA
>DATDFI010000400.1:0-2721 GCA_036522695.1 Bacteroidia bacterium
ATAGCTGATACCGATTCGCTGAATCCCATCCTCACGCCTGCCTCCACCATATTTTTCACGAGATAAAAAAAATAAGCAGGACCGCTGCCGCTCAATGCCGTAACCGCATCCAGCAAATTTTCATCCTCTAAAAAAACAGTACGACCGGTAGTAGCCAAGAGGTTTTCCGCTTTGCGCAATTTATCTCCGGCCAATCCTTTTGCCGAGGTAAAAGCCGTCATTCCTAAACCGAGCTCGGCCGGTGAGTTGGGCATGGCACGCACAATATTCTGCGTACCCAAAGCACCGGCAATGCTTGCGATCTTCATTCCCGCCATGATGGAAATGATCACGTTTTTTTCGCTGATCACTTTCTTAAGATCGCCTGCGAGCTCAGCAAAATCCTGGGGTTTTACCGCAAGCACGATGATATCGCTCTCTTTTATCGCACCATCATTCACCACTGTAACTTCGCCAATGTCGAGTTTCATCAATTGCTCCTTCCGCGTTTCGTTCTTCTCGGCAAGTAACAGTTCTTCCCGGGAAACAATATCATATTTCAAAAAAGCCCTGGCATATATAAGGCCCATGTTCCCGCAGCCCGCGATCGTTATTTTCATAGTACAGGTAACAGATTAGATCTTAACTTAAAATACAATTCTATACCGGACAATACCAGGAGGGTCGCGCCCGATAGCGATCGGGAACTCATATCTCCATCCCTATTCTGCATTCATCACCGCCTCCTGCTTCCGTATCGATTCATGGTGCAAAAGATCATAAAGGCGCTTTACAAATTCAACCTCGAGTCCCATCAGCAACGCATTATTCATTCTTTCGCTGATCACTTCCTCCCACCTGTCCTTTTGCAGGATCGTCACCTTATTATCGCGCTTGAACTCCCCTATCTTCTCCACCGCACACATTCTTCTCAGCAGCACCTGCATCAATTCCTCATCCGCTGCATCCACATCTTTTCTCAGGCGCTCCAGCTCGTTCACCTGCGCCTCACCCCTCACTTTTTCCTTTCGTAAAACCAAACGCTGCATCAATTCCGAAAGCTGCTTTGGAGTAAGCTGTTGCCGCGCATCACTTTTTGCAGCAGCCGGCATGCAATGCGTTTCTATCATCAACCCATGCATATCAAGGTCCAACGCCTTTTGGGCGATGTAAGGGATGAGCTCGGTATTTCCGCAAATGTGGCTCGGGTCGCAAACCAGCGGAAGGTCGGGGCAAAGCATGCGCAACTCGATGGCCATTTCCCATCGCGGAATATTCCGGAAAGGCGAAGGTTCATTCGAATGAAAGCCGCGATGAACCGCCACCAGCTTATTGATTCCCGCACGGTCGAGCCGCTCCAGCGCTCCCAGCCATAATTGCAGGTCGGGATTCACGGGGTTCTTCACCAATACGAGGACTTCGGTCCCCCGCAAAGCATCCGCGATCTCCTGCACCGAAAAAGGATTTACCGTAGTACGCGCCCCTATCCACAAAACATCGATCCCGCATCGTAAACATTCTTCCACATGGGTGGCATTGGCCACTTCGGTGGCTGTGAGCAATCCCGTTTCGCGTTTTACAAGTTGCATCCATTCCAGCGCACGCAAACCCATCCCCTCAAATGCACCGGGGCGCGTGCGCGGCTTCCATACGCCCGCCCGGAAAATCATTTTTTCATCGATGGCCGCAATTCCCCGGGCGGTGCTCAGCATCTGCTCTTCCGACTCAGCGCTGCAGGGACCGCTGATGATGAGCGGGCGTTCTGCCCCGCGCAACCACGAGTTGACGGGAGTTATTTTCAAATTCGTTTTCATGTTAGCTGATGTCGGCTTTTACATATTCTCCCAGCACGCTCAGATCGCTGGTGCTCCTTTTTATTCTTTTTATAGCCCGCGTAAAATCCATGTAATCGTCCCATTCCAGGTCGGTATGAAATGTGTAACGATCCGGCTCGCCAACCACCGGCACACTTTGTATCTTGGAAAGATTCACTTTGTTTTTTTTCAACGTGCTCAACACATCGGCCAGCGATCCCACCTCGTGCTTCAGCCTGAAACATACCGATGCTTTATTCGGTTCACCGGGCTTGAGGTCGCCTTTGGAAAGAACAAGAAAACGCGTGTGGTTTTTTGGGTGATCGCCAATATCACGTTGCAAGATATTCACTCCGTATTTTTCAGCGGCTTCCAAATTCGCGATGGCCGCCACGCTGCGGAGGTTCTTTTCACGGATCTCTTTCACACAAGTAGCCGTATCGGCCTTTTCAATGATGCGGACCTGCGGGTTCTTCAAAATAAAATCACGGCATTGCGCCAGGGCCATAGGATGAGAATAGATGTATTCAATGCTCTCCCGCCACACGCCCTCCAGCGCCAACAGGTGCAGCCCGATCTTCAAATACTGTTCGCCAATGATGCGCAAGCCGAATTCATGCACCAGGTTGTAATTGGAAAGTATGCTTCCGGCCAATGAATTTTCAATGGCCATTACCGCATAATCGGCATGGTTGCTCAACAACATTTCGCAGCACTGCCGAAACGTTGCGCATTCCACCGTATCCACTTCGCCTCCATAGAATTTGCGGGCGGCAACATCGTGGTACGAAGCGGCACTTCCGTAAATAGCGACTTTAAAGTTTCTCATGACATTCAATTTTACCGGTTTGTATAAAAAAGAAAAGTCCCGAAGATCTCTCCGGGACTCGCTTTGGTTTTATCGTTGCTATGTTACATCAACACAATA
>DATDFI010000401.1:0-10278 GCA_036522695.1 Bacteroidia bacterium
ATAGTATTCGATGGGCAGTCCATCCTGTAAAGAGAATTTCCAGCCGAAAACGTTTTTGTAGAATTCAACTTCTCTTTTGGGGTCCGAAGATTGAATTTCGAAGTAAGCGATCGTGTTCATGGGCATTCTTGGTTTTAATTCCAGTTATTTCTTTTTTTCAATCCTGTGATATGTGCCAGGTGATGTTCGCAATGCCAGGCATAAAGCGCAGCCACCTCATCCAGCGCCATCGTTCTTCCGTGCTCGGGATGCACAAAGGTACTTTTGAATTGATCGGCATTCAGGGCCCGCATCAAGATGACCCAGCGCGTGTGAATACCCTCGATCATCATTAGCGAGGAATTGATCGGTGCTGATTTCGCATCAGGTAATTCGGCCCAGAGGGCCTCTTCATAAGGTTTAATAGTGGGTTTATCTTCCGTGAGCGCAAGTTTAAATCGTACGAAACTGTTCAGGTGACTATCCGCCAAATGATGTACCACCTGCCGCACCGTCCACCCGCCTTCACGATAAGGAGTGTCCAGTTGCACATCATTTAACTTTTCGGTCGCATTACGGAGCTTGCCCGGCAGTTCCGAAATGGTTTTGATGTATTGTTCCAGCAATTCTTTGGTGACCGCAGCCGGTTTTTGATATTTTCCGATGGGGTACTTGAGTTGTTCAAGGTTCATGCGAAGGGAGAATTGATCTTTTTTGATTCCAGTTTTTGGTTCTCTCGGTAATTATAAAGCAATTCATCGAGACGAAACTTTCCTTTAATTTTCAGATAAGCGTAACGTTTTGGGATCTCGTAGTAATAAATATCACCATTTTGCAATACAACGAGCAGCCATAAAGCGACAAGCTTGTTGCGGCTGTCCAGGTCTTTTTTCAGAACAGTATTTTCAATTTGCAGGTAGGAGAAGCGGTCCTTGTTCACACTGATCCCTTTTTCACCGATGTTCAGTTCAATGATCTTTTTGCGTTCCCCGCGATTGACATTCATCCATCCGATCAGCGATCCCGAAGCCCATGAACAAATGATCATACCTGCCATCCATGGAGAGAAACCGTTTTTCATCGCACCGGCCATGATAAGGAGCATGATAGAGCTGAAAATGACAAGAAAAAGGAGCTCCGCTTTACGTTCCGGCCGTATGAGGATCTTTACCGTTGAAGGCAGAGTATCACCCGAAAGCTGCGACTGGAAATGCTCGTTACCCGTACTTACTATCTCGTAATGGTGATATTTTTTCCCGAGCCCGTTATGCTCCGAAAAACTGCGGATCTTCTTTTCGAGTTCGATGGAGGTCATTGTTCACGAACAACAAACAACAAACAACAAACTATAAACTACAAACTATAAACTAACTAGAGACTACAGACCCGGGACTCCAAATTCTAAACCCCAACTTTCATATCGATCAGCTTCCCCATCTCACACTTAATGGTACGCGAAGGGAATTTGGAGTAAATATTTATGTCGTGTGTGGCGATCAGCACCGCGCGCCCTGTTTTACTGATATCGAGTAGGAGGGAAATGATGCCTTCTGAAGTTTCGGGATCGAGGTTTCCCGTTGGCTCATCGGCCAGTATCACCTCCGGGTCATTGAGCAAGGCCCGCGCAATGGCCACGCGCTGCTGCTCCCCGCCCGAAAGCTCATGCGGCATCTTAAAACCTTTTGTTGCCAATCCTACTTTATCCAGCACATCGCTCACGCGCCTGTTCATCTTCTCTTTATCATTCCACCCCGTTGCTTTGAGTACGAACAGTAAATTGTCATTCACCGACCGGTCGATCAGCAACTGGAAATCCTGGAACACGATACCGAGCTTTCGCCTCAGGTAAGGAACATCCTTCGCCTTGAGTTTGCGCAGGTCGTAGCCGGCAATGCTTGCCTCTCCGTCTTCCAGCGGGATATCCGCATACAGGGTACGTAGCAAACTGCTCTTGCCGCTGCCGGTCTTGCCCAGTAAATAAACGAGCTCTCCCTTCGCAATATCCAGGTTGACCTGGGTGAGCACTAAATTTTTTTTCTGGAAAATTGAAACATTTACCAGTCTGATTATCGTATCAAGTGACATTATACTTCATTTTTCAGCAAACAAAGATATACTGAAACTTTTCTACCCGTAAGTAACGCATCGTTTACACCATGTCAATTGTCAACACGCTGGGGTTGATAACTTGAAAAGCGCGCGGCCCTTACTCCTTTTCAATCCAAGTAATTTTACACACAATCTATCGTGATGCAACGATTCGGGTATCTTTTAATCTTAATAACCGCAGCCTATGTTCTATGTCCGTGCACTGTTCTTCATGCTCAGAAAACGCGTATCTACACGTTTGAAGATGTAGATCTGATGCAAGGCATCGACCTTTTCGAGAAGGAAAAGTTCGTTGCCGCGCAGCATTATTTTGAAAAAGTAATACAGAAGACAGCGGACAAGAATTCGCTCACGCGCATCGATGCCGAGTATTATGCGGCTCTTTGCGCGGTGGAACTCTTCAATAAGGATGCGGAAGATCTCTTGATCCGCTTCATTCATGATCATCCCGAAAGCGGGCAGGTGAAAATGGCCTGCTTCAACCTCGGCAAATACAAATACCGCAAAAAGCAATACCTCGAAGCGATAGATTGGTTCGATAAGGTGGATGTGACCGAGCTCGACAAAGAGGAGACCGCTGAATTCTATTTTAAAAGAGGGTACAGTTATTTCATAAAGGAGGAATATGAAAAGGCCGGGAAGGACCTTTACGAGATAAAGGACACCGGGAATAAATATGCCGCACCTGCCGATTTTTATTTTTCCGTTATCGAATACCGCAATAAAAATTATGAGACCGCACTCAAAGGTTTTCAGCGTCTTTCTTCGGATGAGAATTTCGGTTCCATTGTACCTTATTATATAGCGCAGGTATTTTACCTGCAGGGTAAGTATGACGAGGTGATCAAATACGCTCCTTCCTTACTCGAGGATTCGGCTCATGCCGTGCAGGTCCCGGGGGTGATCAAGGTCCTGGCTGAATCCTATTACCGCATCGGTCATTATAGTGAGTCGCAGGCGTATTTTGAAAAATATTTGTACGAGACCAAAGCATTCACGCGTTCCGATTGGTACGAGCTCGGCTATTCCTATTATGTGGCCGGTGACACGGTGAAAGCGCTCAATGCATTCAAGAATGCCGCAAATGCCGAAGATTCACTCGCGCAAAATGCATTTTACCTCATGGCCGATTGCTACCTGCGCAACAAAAGCAAGCAGATGGCACTCGATGCATTTTACAATGCGTACAAGATAAATGCCGATAAAGGGATCCGGGAAGATGCGCTTTTCAATTATGCAAAGCTGTCGTACGAACTTTCTTATAATCCCTTCAGCGAAGCGATAAAGGCTTTTGAAATGTATCTCAAAGAATACCCGAACTCATCGCGTAATGATGAGGCATACGGCTTCCTGGTCAATGTTTATCTCACCACGAAAAATTATGAGGCCGCATTAAAATCCATCGAGAACATCAAAGCGCTTACTCCCGATCTGAAAGCCGCTTACCAGAAGATCGCTTACTACCGGGGAGTGCAGTTGTTCAGCGACCAGCAAATGGAGGAAGCGATCAGGCTTTTCGACAAGTCCCTGCAATATCCCATCGACAAAAAATATTCGGCCCTTTCGAAATACTGGAAGGGTGAATCCTATTACCGCCTGGCCGAAAAGGGCCGCAACAGCGACCTGCTCGAGAATGCGATAAAGAATTACAAGGATTTTCTTTTCGAGCCGGGCGCCATCACCCTCGATGTATTCAACACCGCGAATTATGCCCTGGGTTACGCTTATTTCAAAGAGAAAAAATACGGTGATGCCAATACCTGGTTCCGCAAATTCGTCTCTGCAAAAAAGCAGGAACCGCCTTTGAAAATGAACGATGCCTACCTGCGCATTGCCGATGGCTTTTTTGTGCAGAAGGATTATAACAATGCCGCAGATTATTATGATAAGTCCCTGCAGCTCGACCTTGCCGATGTGGATTATGCGTTGTACCAGAAGGGACTGGTGCTGGGCCTGCTTGGCAAACACGAGGCCAAATCCAAAACGCTGGAATTACTCCTGGCCAAATTCCCCGGAAAGACCGTGTACGAAGCGGCTGCCAAATATGAACTCGGGAAATCGTACGAAATGCAGAACAATATGGATAAGGCGTACGACTATTACATGCGCGTGCTCAAAGAACACCCGGGAAGTATTTACCTGGCCAATGCCATGCTGCAGGTAGGAAACATCCAGAATAAAAAAGGACAGTACGATGCGGCCCTTAATACGCTCAACGACCTCTACAATAAATTCCCGAGAACGAACGAAGCGCTCGAAGCCGTGAACATCATGCACGAGGTGTGCAAGAAAAAAGGCGACACGGATTGTCTCGAGAAACTGAAGGACCTCAAGGGAAGCAACATCACCGCGGCCAAACTCGATTCGGATAATTTTGAAATAGCGGAAGATCTTTACGACAGCGCGCGTTATGAAGACGCTTACAGGTCATTTACAAAGTACCAGCAAAAGTTCCCTGACGGAAGGTTCCTGGTGGATGCCTCCTTTTATAAAGGCGAGATCGACTACCAGAAGAACGATCTGCCCGATGCATTGACGGAATACAATTACGTGATCGATAAACCCCAGAATAAATTCACCTTGCTGGCGGTATCGCGCGCAGCAAAGATCGATTTCCGCATGCACAATTACGACCTCGCGCTTGAATTGTATAAGCGGGTGGAACGCGAATCGGGCAATTCGGCCGATGTGCAGGACGCATTGATAGGGGAGATGCGCTGTAATTTTCTCCTGTCGAAGTTTGATGATGCGATGGCTGACGCGAACCTTCTTCTTCCCAACAAAAAACTTCCGCCTGACCTCATCCTCGAAACGCACATGACGCTGGCCAAATGTTTGCTGGCCAAACAGGATTATGATGGTGCCGATAAAGAATTCAAAACCATCATGTCGCTTGCCCAGAACGAAAAATATGCCGAGGCGAAGTACAATGTAGCGCTGATCCAGTACAACAAGGCACAATACAAAGAGTCGCAGAAGACCGTTTTCGAACTCATCAATCAAAAACCTTCGTACGGCTATTGGGTGGGCAAGGGGTTCCTGTTGCTCAGCGATGACTATATCGCATTAGGCGATCGTTACAATGCCAAGTATACGCTCAAAACGTTCATCGATAAATCAACGAATGCGGAGCTGGTGGAAGAAGCGAAAACCAAACTGGCCAACATCATCGAGATAGAAAAGACAGAACAGGACAACCTGCAAAAGAAGCAGGAAGAACAAAAGCAGATACAGTTCAATAACAGCAAGGACAGTTTATTGTTTAAAGAGAACCCCGGGGGAGGCAACTGATGAAACGTGCAATGAAATACTTTCTTTCGGGTGCGGCAGTGATGCTAAGTACAGGCGCGGCCTTTGCCCAAAAATCGATCGATTCCACAATACATGTTGTCAGCATCGGTGATTTCAACGTGCGCATTGATGAGGGCGCTTCAAAAATAAAAGATCAACCGGTGAACGATGACTCGAGCAAGGTCATCCCCACGCTCACTTACAAGCTCACACCTAAGCGTATCGGCACTGCTTATACTCCGAATTTCATAGAGGCTCCGCGCATGGTAGGCGAGCCGCTCAAACGATTGTATAAACTTTACGTTAAAGGCGGCTTCGGGAATTACACCACGCCTTACGGTGAATTGTTCTTCAATAGCGTTCGCTCCAAAGAGATGTCGTATGGCGTTCATGTAAAACACCAATCTTCTTCCTACACTTCACGCGATCGCGGCTACAGCGGTTACAGTGATAATGAATTGAACCTTTATGGCAAGCGTTTTATCCTGAAGCATACGTTATCTGCAGGGCTGGATTACAACCGGAACGTAGCACACTGCTATGGTTTTGATGCCATACAGGATACACTCGAGAAGGATTTCACCAAAAACCTCTTCCAGGATATAGCGCTCAATCTTTCCCTGCAAAGCCACCTTCACGATTCGGAAAGTGTGAACCACACCATTGCCACGCGTTTCGATCATTTCAGTGATAATCACAGCTCGGCCGAGAATGATCTTTTTGTGGGTGCAGGCCTGCGCAGGCATTACCTCGACCAGTTAGTTTACCTCGAGACCTCGGTGGATTATTACAACAATCATTTGCAATACGATACGGTGAACGATGCCATCATCCGCTTTGCGCCATCCGTGAAATTTGGTGAGGAAAAGTTCAACTGCGTACTCGGGGTGGATGTTACCGCTGACGTGGCTGCCAAAACCAAATTCCATTTTTACCCGAAGTTCGAGGTGAACTATGATATCATCGACCAGATCATCATTCCGTACGCGGGAATAAGGGGAGGATTAAAGCACAACAGCTACCGCATGTTTGCCAATGAGAATCCTTTTATCGAACCCGGCCAGCAATTCCGTAACACCGATCGCAGGTACGAATTTTACGGTGGCCTTCGCGGAAGTTTAAGCTCCAACATCAATTACAATGTATACACCTCCTGGGCAAAATTGAACGACATGTATTTTTACACGAACGATTTTACCGAACCCCTGCAGAATCGCTTCAAGGTGGTGTATGATTCGGTGAAAGCGCTCAATTTCCATGGCGAGATCGGTTATCGCAAACGCGAAAAGATCAGCTTCGTTTTCAAGGGAGATTACTATCGTTATTACATGATGCACGAAGCGCATTCCTGGTACCGTCCGCAAATGCAATTGACCTTTACGCTCAATTATAATTTAAAGGACAAGATCCTCGCGCATGCCGATGTATTCGTGATCGGCCCGCAACTGGCCAATCGTTCGCCTCAAAGCACGGTGCCGCAAAATTTTGTGGAGTTAAAAGGAGTGACGGATATGAACATAGGCTTCGAATACCGTTACAATAAAAAGCTTTCGGGCTTTGCCAACTTCAGCAACCTGGGCGCATTCCGCTACGAACGCTGGCAGAACTATCCCACCATGGGCTTCCATTTCCTTGTAGGGCTTACTTACGCCTTATAGCCCCGTTTAAAGGCTTTCCCCGGTCATTTTCAGGGGTCCTTCCGGGGCCCTTTTTTGCACCCGAAAAATCCCGCTTTTTTGCTACTTCAAATTATTAACAAATGTTAATAAAAACCCTTGATTTTGTGGGGGTTTGCCCTCGCCCCGAGCCCCTATTTTCGGTATATTTAAGCTTTGTTGAAAAGCCCTGAAATTAACCTCTAAAATATGGAAGAAATAGTGAAAGAAACGACCAATCCCGGAGAGACCCATCCGGACAAAGATTACAGTGCGGACAGCATACAGGTGCTCGAAGGACTGGAAGCCGTGCGTAAAAGGCCGGCCATGTACATCGGTGATATCGGCTTCAAGGGATTGCATCACCTGGTGTATGAAGTGGTGGACAATTCCATCGATGAAGCGCTTGCAGGCCACTGTAAGAACATTGAAGTTCTCGTCAATGAGGACAATTCCATCACCGTAAAAGATGACGGTCGCGGTATCCCTACGGACATGCACTCCAAGGAAAAAAGATCTGCGCTCGAAGTGGTGATGACCGTGCTGCATGCCGGTGGTAAATTCGATAAGGATTCGTATAAGGTGTCGGGGGGCCTTCACGGTGTGGGTGTTTCCTGCGTGAATGCACTCTCCACACACATGCGCACCGAAGTTCACCGCGGGGGGAAAGTTTTTGTGCAGGAGTATTCCTGCGGAAAACCTTTGTATCCCGTTAAAGAGATCGGTGAAACAAATTACCGTGGCACCATCCAAACCTTCATGCCCGATAATTCCATTTTCATTGTGCATGAATACAGCTATGAAACGCTCGCAGCCCGCATGCGCGAACTTTCGTACCTCAATAAAGGCATCCGCATCACCATTTCCGATAACCGGAATAAAAATGAGAATGGCGAAGCCTATTCCGAGACCTTTTATTCTGAAGGGGGCCTTAAAGAGTTCGTGAATTTCCTCGATGCCAACCGTGAAAGACTTATTGATGAGGTTATTTACATGGAAGGGGAGAAGTACGGTATTCCCGTTGAAGTGGCCATGACCTATAATTCTTCTTTTGCCGAGAACGTGCACAGTTATGTGAACAACATCAACACGCACGAAGGCGGTACGCACCTGGCCGGTTTCCGTAGGGGATTAACACGCACGCTTAAATCTTATGCCGATAAAACGGGTCTTCTCCAAAAGGTGAAGGTGGAGATAAGCGGTGACGATTTTCGTGAAGGCTTAACCGCAGTTGTGTCTGTAAAAGTGGCCGAGCCTCAATTTGAAGGGCAAACAAAAACAAAACTCGGCAACAACGAAGTGATGGGTGCTGTGGATACTGCCGTGAGCGAAATGCTGTCGAATTACCTCGAGGAGCATCCCCGCCAGGCAAAAACCATCGTGGATAAAGTGATCCTGGCGGCAACCGCACGCCATGCCGCCCGCAAAGCCCGTGAAATGGTTCAGCGTAAAAACGTACTCACCGGCACCGGGCTCCCGGGTAAATTATCCGATTGCTCCGAGACCGATCCCGTTATGTGTGAACTTTTCCTGGTCGAAGGCGATTCGGCAGGAGGAACCGCCAAACAGGGCCGTAACAGGGCCTTCCAGGCCATCTTACCCCTGCGTGGTAAGATCCTCAACGTGGAAAAAGCAATGGAGTACAAGATCTACGATAACGAAGAGATCAAAAATATTTTTACCGCGCTCGGGGTTTTCCGCGGCACAAGTGAAGATGAGCGCGCGCTCAACATGGAAAAACTCCGTTACCACAAGATCGTGATCATGACCGATGCCGATGTGGACGGAAGTCACATCTCTACGCTCATCATGACCTTCTTCTTCCGCCAAATGAAAGAGTTGATCGAGAGCGGCCACCTGTACATTGCCACACCTCCGCTTTACCTCGTGAAAAAAGGTAAAGAAGAAAGGTATTGCTGGAATGAAGAACAGCGCAACCAGGTGGTGAAAGAACTTGCGGGTGGCGAAGGCAAGGAAGGTTCGGTGAATGTGCAGCGCTACAAAGGTCTCGGTGAAATGAATGCCGAGCAGTTGTGGGCCACTACCATGAACCCCGAAACTCGCACGCTTCGTCTCGTCACCATCGAAAGTGCTGCCGAGGCCGATCGCATCTTCTCCATGCTCATGGGCGATGATGTTCCGCCCCGCAGGGATTTCATTGAGAAAAACGCGAAGTACGCGAAGATCGATGCGTAGTTAATTCATTTCTCATTATAAAAAAAAGCGGACCGACAGGCCCGCTTTTTTTATTCCTTATATCTGGATCTTCAGTTGACGATGATCATCTTCCTGTTCAGCTCACCGGAAGATGTTTTTAATTTATAAAAATAGATGCCGGGACTCCAACTGCCGGTTTTCCAGTTTACGATATAGTTGCCGGCTGCGCGATATTCATGATCCACGGGTGTCGAGATCAGCTTTCCTTCCGGTGAATAGACCTCGAGGGAAACAATGCCGTCTGACGGAAGCGTAAATTCAAAGCTGGTTCCTTCAGTGAAAGGATCGGGATAGTTTTTCACACCCAGGTTCCCGGTGCTCACCGGTTTGCTATGTGACGGGTCGTTATCCGCAAAATTTCCGATCCTGCAAACAGGACAGGAAGGGGCGCATTTGGCGAAATTATATTCGGTCACGGGAGGCAGTTGACCGGTAGGGGTCACTGTTCCACTGTTCAGGTCAACTACATAATGCGAGTTTCCAGAGGAGAAATCTGCCCCGCTGAAATAATAGAGCTTTACAGAAGCATCATACGTTGATGAAGCCGCATTAATATTGATCATCGTTGGTGGAAAGAGTGCCATGGTTTGAATGATGACTCCGGTTGAAGGATTCAATTTCACGATCGAAAGAGGAGAGGTATAAGCAAATCCATATAGTTCCCCGGTTTGCACATCAAATTCGTACTCGGTCACAGCAGGTGTTACCGTACCGGAGGTTGTACTTCCGGTATTGAGGTCAACCACGTAATGCCCGTTTCCGGCAACCTGGTCAACACCGCTGAAATAATAAAGATTATTGACCGGGTCGAGCGTGGAGGAACCAATGTTCGTATTGATGAATGTTGCGGGAAGTGTAGCAATGGTTTGAATGATGGTTCCATTGGCCGGGTTTATTTCCACTATGGTTCTTGGACTGGTATAAGCCATTCCATACAGCTTGTTGAGGATCGGGTTAAATTCATATTCTGTCATTGCGGGAAATATAGGGTTCTGGGTAAGGGTTCCAGTAGCTACATCAATAGTGT
>DATDFI010000402.1:0-2298 GCA_036522695.1 Bacteroidia bacterium
AAAAATTCATAGCTTTACTCAAATCTTATTTTATGAAACCGTTTTTTCGCACGCTGTTGTTCGCCCCTTTAGTTCTGCTCTTCATCGCGGCAGGCGGTAACCAGGAAGTCCCTGTTAATAAACTCGACCCGCTTTCCTGGAAAGTGCTCGATACCATGCACAATGTTACCATTCACTGGCCCATCGAAAAGCTCGAGAAGCGTTTGCCTTTTATGAAAAATTACCTGGCCGCGGTGACCAAATCGGTGCAGGACCATAACTGGCCTGGCTTTATCAGCCTTTGTGATAAGGATAATTTTACTGCACAGCAAAAGATCGGTATCCCGGATCACCAGTACATCTACGAGATATTTAACATGGACAGCGTGATCGCTAAGGATTATTCAGCGCAAACTAAAAATATCATTAATGCCATCAGCAAAATGGAGATCACTTCATACAATTATGTGAACAACGATGGTTTCCGCACCTTCACTTTTTTCGGGACATGTACCTTCGGCAATGGGAAAACGGAAGATTTTAAATTCGATGTTATCGCATTGAAAAGGATGCTGTGGATAATAGGAGCGGTAGGGTAAGGGATTTTGGCCAGGAATTACGATTTAGTTTCCGTCTCTTAATCCATCTTTGATCAGTTGCTGCACGGCCGGGTCCTGTACCAAGGGTGAATCATTTTTTTGCAATGTATTGGCCGTCCAGTAACGCACCGAAACCTCCGGGTGTTTTAAAAGAGCGATCATTATTTTTACAGAAGTATCATCCGTCCTTCCTTCGAGCGCGCGCACCAGTTCCCCCAGGCATTCCTTATCCTTTATTTTTTGTAGCGCATTTTGTACAAAGGGCAGCAAGGTATCGGAAGCGATGAGCGGTTGTTCACGAACGAAAAAATAATAATGTTCGGGCAGTGGTTTTTGGGAAAGCAGGTCGAGCCATAGTTTTACGTTTTCCGGGCTTTTCGATCCATACAGGCAATCCAGGAGATCTTTTGAAACCGTATCTTTTTTGTTGACCAGGGAAAGAAGGTGATCATGATCTGTTTTGGTTGGACTGTTCGCCAGCGCACCGAGTGCTATACGCTTCGTTTCGGGTTTATCGAGCAGGGGTTCCAGCACAGGCAACAGATCTCCCATTTGCAGTTCCTTCATGGAGTATATCGCGTAACCCTTAATGTTAATGTCCCAGTTTTTTACCGCCTCCTTTAAAAGTTCTTCCGTTTTTGTATTAAGCGTTGTAACGGAAAGAAGCTGCGCTGCCAACACCTGCGCTTTTACATCCTTACTGTGAATGCGGGCATAAGCCGTTTGCTGCAGGGAATCTTTATTGAGTTTGAAGTAAAGTGGCAGCATGTGCGCATCCCCGAAATCTTCATCCCTCACCAAAAAATCAAAAAGCGGGGTAGTGCGGTCACAATGCAGGTACATTAATCCCATTCCCGCCCAAATGCGGTTGCCCCGCAGTCGCTCTGTCTCCAGTTGTTTCAACAGGATATTTTCCCTCGTGATATCCCCTGCCGATGCAATAACGAGGTAGGCGAGCAGGCGCTGGTTGGAATTTTTTGAGGCAAGGAGCCTGTCGATATTATCGTAGTACAGCTTGTCGTTCCTGAATTCATAGAGAGGAAAGGCGCTTATTTCCTCACCCTTTATCCATCCTGTTAATTGCGTGATATCGCTTTGGGGTGTAAGCAGGGATGAAAAGTCGCTGAACATTTTATCCAGCTGCTTTTCCGAAAATTTTTTGTTCAAGGCGCTGCTGAAAGCGGTGATAAAAGCGGGATCGATCTGCTGGGCATTGGTGTGCAATGATGCCACCAGCAGGAAAAGAAAAATAAGTTGAATTTTTTTAAAAAGGAGTTTCACCGCAATTTTTCCGGGAGTTTTTTCGCTTTGATGTCTTCAATCTTTTCCCGGTACATGGTACTTTATACCTTCCATATCAAGCATAATGCAGTGCAGGCTCAAAAGTCTCCTCGTGGCAATTCTGCATATCCAGTTCCCAGCCCGCAGGATACGGAGCTTCCAGCAATGATCCTCTCAATATATAAGGATACGTTTCGGCATAGGTTTGTATTTGTCCTGCATTAACCCTCCTGTAAATAAAAGAGCGGTGTAATTTGCTGGGATGGGAAATGCCGGCTGCCGCCATCAGTTCCACCGCACTCTTCACTGTTTCATCGTGAAAATTTTTCACGCGTATCCTTTTATCTTCCACCACCAGCCCGGCAGCCAGGTCGGGATTTTGCGTAGCCACTCCTGTAGGACATTTATTCGTGTTGCACTCCAGCGCCTGTATGCAGCC
>DATDFI010000403.1:0-4150 GCA_036522695.1 Bacteroidia bacterium
AATTTCCCGACCAGGATGTGACCGTGCGCGGTGCTGTTTCCATTGGCAGGAGATTGGCCGATCCGCTGGCAGAGCTCGTTAAGATAGATCCCAAGTCAATTGGTGTTGGGCAATACCAGCACGATGTGGATCAAGGTGCGCTTAAGAAAAAGCTGGACGAAGTGGTGGAAAGCTGCGTGAATGCAGTGGGCGTGGAAGTGAATACCGCCAGCAAGGAACTGCTCACCTATGTTTCCGGTCTTGGTCCTCAACTGGCGCAAAATATTGTTAAATACCGAAATGAAAAGGGAGCGTTCCGATCGAGAAAAGACCTGATGAGTGTGCCCCGCATGGGTGAAAAAGTTTTTGAACAGGCGGCAGGGTTCCTCCGCATACGCGATAGCAAAAATCCGCTCGACAAAAGTGCGGTGCATCCCGAGAGTTACCACATTGTTGAAAAAATGGCAAAGGACCTGGGCTGCGAGGTGGAACAGCTGATGGGAGATAAAGAGCTTCGGAAAAAGATCTCGCTGAAAAATTACGTGGGCGAGACCGTGGGCCTGCCCACGCTGAATGACATCATGAACGAGCTGGACAAGCCCGGCCGCGACCCGAGAAAAACATTTGAAGTATTCAAATTCCAGGAAGGTGTTACTTCTATGGACGACCTGAGAGTGGGAATGAAACTGCCGGGGATCGTAACCAACGTGACCAATTTCGGGGCCTTCGTTGACATTGGTGTGCACCAGGATGGATTGGTCCACATCTCTCAACTCGCCAACACCTTCGTGGATGATCCGAGCAAAGTGGTGAAAGTGGCGCAGAAAGTAACCGTAACGGTGATGGAAGTGGATGCAAAACGGAAACGCATCGCTTTATCAATGAAAGATAATGTGCAGCAGCCAACGAAATCGTCCTCTAAAAAAGATGTTCCTTCCGGTGAAAGCGACTGGCAAAGGAAACTGGCTGCATTGAAAGGGAAGCTCTGATAGTTCTGCTTGCAAGCCCTTTCTTATCTTTGCCAGGATGGGTTTCTTATCCCGGGTATTCGGATCTTCTTCTAAAAGCACAACGCCTGCCGATCTTTCGGTTTTGCGCTGCGATATGCACTCGCATTTCATTCCCGGTATCGATGACGGGGCAAAAAGCCTGGATGACTCATTGGCCATGATCAGCGCCTTCGGTGACCTGGGATACAAAAAAGTGATCACCACCCCTCACATCATGAGCGATTTTTACCGCAATGGCCCTGCAACGATACTGCCCGGGCTGGAAACTGTAAGGGCTGCACTGAAGGAAAAAAACATTCCCGTGGAAATTGAAGCTGCGGCCGAGTATTATATCGATTTCGATTTTGAAGAAAAAATAAAAAAAGGGGAGCTCCTTACCTTCGGCAAAAATCATGTGCTGGTGGAGATCTCTTTTGTGAATCCCCCCGAGAACCTTTACGATATTTTTTTCAAGCTGATCACCAGCGGGTATAAGCCCATACTCGCGCACCCGGAACGATATACTTTCTGGCATAAGGATTTCGAAAAATATGAAGCCCTCATTGAAAAAGGTGTTTTACTGCAGATGAACCTCGGCTCGCTCACGGGACACTACTCCCCTGCCACCAAAAAAATCGCGGAGCGGATGATCGATAATAATATGATCTCCTTTGCCGGTTCGGATTGCCATCACCCGGGCCATGTGGACCTGCTCAGGAAAGTGGTTTATGAAAAATCCTTTCATAAACTCCTGGAGAGCGGGAAGCTGCTGAATGCCTCCCTGTAATCACCATTTTCCCAACAGCCTTATCGGTCGATTTTCTTTTCCCGGTAACAGGGGTTTAGTATATTGCGTTATCCTAACTCTTATGAGGTTTCAGCTCCTCCCGCTTTTACTCCTTGTAAATGCCTGCATAGCTCTTCCTTCGCCCGGTCAGAAAATGCCGGGAAGCGAAGACCGGGCCCTTGATTCATTGCTGGCGAAGCTCAATGCTTCAAAAGAAGATACTTCAAAGGTGAAACTCCTGAATGCCATCGCCTGGAAATACAAGAATACCGACATCGAGCAGGCGATCAGGTATGGAAAAGAATCCCTGGCCCTTGCCGAAAGAATAAAATACCTGAAAGGATGTTCGAGCGCATATAATGACCTGGGCGTTTTTTATAAAGACAAAAGCGATTATTCGCTGGCTCTGGATTATTACATGAAAGGGCTGAAGATAAGAGAGAGCATGGCAGATAGTATCGGCATCGCCACCAGTTACAATAACATCGGGAACATTTATTACAGGCAGGGAAAACACGAGGACGCACTTTCATGGCATTTCAAGGCATTGAAGATCCGCGTGATCCTCAAGGACAGCACGGGATTATCGAAAAGTTATAACAATATCGGGGGGATCTATGGAGACGAGAACAAGTTCGAACTTTCCCTGAAGTACCATTTCCTTTCCCTTGAACTGCGGGAAAAGCTTCATGATGCCGGTGGCATGTCAGCGAGCTATAACAACATAGGCCTTGTTTATGAGAAGCAGCATAAATTCAAGGAAGCATCCGATTTCCAGTTCCGGGCACTCCAACTCCAGCAGGAACTGAATGACAAGCGAGGAATTGAAATGAGTTATTTCAATATCGGTAACGTTTACCTGAAGGAAGGGAATTATAAAAAAGCCATCGGGTACTACGAACAGAGCCTGAAGGTGGCGGGCGAGATCGGGCGGAAAGAAGGTCTCAAAGAAGCCTATGCGGGACTTTTTGATGCCTACCAAAGGATGAAGGACTACAAAAAAGCATTCGAGTACCACCTGCTTTTTTCCGCGATAAAGGATACCATCTTCAATTCCGAGTCAACCCGGCAGCTGGCAGAGATGCAGACCAAATATGAATCGGAGAAAAAAGAAAAAGAGATAGAGCTTCTTACCAAAAAGGATGTGATGCAGCGGCTGGATAACCAGCAGCAAAAGAATGAGCTGAATGAGCAGCGCCTGATCCGCAATACATTGATCGCGGGATCATTATTTCTTATCGTGGTGGCATTCCTGCTTTATAACCGGTATAAACTGAAACAGGCTTCAGCGAAGGTCGTTGAACGGCAACGGGACGAGATCTCGCAGAAGAACAAGGACATGGTGGATAGCATCCGGTATGCGCAGCGGATCCAGGAAGCCATTTTCCCGCCAAACGATTTCATACGGCAGATGTTATCTCCTTCGTTCGTGTTATTCAAGCCAAGGGATATCGTAAGCGGTGATTTTTATTGGGTGGAAATGCTGGGGGCAAAGGACCGCTTTATACGCAAAAAGGGGCTCAAAGGCGGGTATGATGAATCGCCCCTTGTTTTTTTCGCTGCTGTTGATTGCACCGGTCACGGTGTGCCGGGCGCCTTCATGAGTATTGTAGGACACAACGCACTTACCCAGGCCGTAAAAGCGCATCACCTTACCGAGCCGGCCGAGGTCCTGGACTTCATCAGTGATGTAGTGAGCGAAACACTCCGGCAAAAATTTGAAGAGTCGAAGGTGAGAGATGGAATGGACATTGCATTATGTTCCATCGACTACCTCAATATGGAACTTCAGTATGCAGGCGCATACAACCCCTTGTGGCTGGTGCGAAAAGGAAGTGATACACTCCGCATGAGGCGTAATGACCAGGAGATCGAATTAAGGTCGAGCTTGCAGCTGGACGATTCTTTTCTTTTCGAGATACAGGCGGATCGTTTCCCTATCGGGTCCTTCATCGGTGAGCAAACGAAAGATTTTTCGAATCACCGCATTACGCTGCAGGAAAATGATTGTTTTTACGTTTTTACAGATGGCTATGCCGACCAGTTCGGAGGAGAAAAAGGAAAAAAATTCAAGTACAAACGATTGCAGGAGATCCTTCTCAGGAACAGCCATAAGCCGATGAACGATCAAAGGAACGACCTGGATGCCGCTTTTGAGGAATGGAAAGGGAAGCTGGAACAGGTGGATGATGTGTTGGTGATTGGTGTGAAGATCTGAAGAAAGGCTTTTGAAAAATTTGAGTGTTGGATTGAACGCGGTCTTGCTTTGTTCCCTTTGTCCTATAATTGGATATTCGGTATTTGATAACACCTATGCAAAGTCCCGGTACTATAAAATGAAAGTACCTGGACCCCAGCCCCGGCTGGCCCCTTAAGATGCGGTAAGGTTCTGTTT
>DATDFI010000404.1:0-3057 GCA_036522695.1 Bacteroidia bacterium
CTCGAACAGCATGGCGGTCGGGTTTACACCATGGAAAACCTTCGGAGGATATGCTTGCTCGAGGTATTTAAGGATGGAAAAATTCCCGGTGCGCTTCGCGCTTCCATCATAAGCGATGAGGAATTTCTTCCGAAAGAAAAAAGGGACCTGGTGCTCCGGTCCATCCTCAGCTTATTGGAAAAGAATGCTCCCAAGGACCGAAATACTTATGCGTATGACAGGTGGAGAATGAACCTCGTGCTGATGGAACTTATGCTGGACCCAAAAGAGAAGCAGAAGAAAAAACTTTTGAATGAATTGAAAGACCTGCAGCAAACCAATGAGAGCGATGAGTACATGGTTGTGGATTACCTCAACCGCAACTCCGGGTTTCTCAGTCTCGTGGTCCCTTCCAAAGCAAAAAATATATTTTTCCGTGGCGGGGAACCTTACAAGGGCCTGCACCCCCTTTTCCGTGCATTTATTTTCCTTGCGGTGATCTCGGTCATCTTCAGCCTGCTCGATTTCAATGTAAAGAAGGCAAGCGAGGATACCTTCGACATGAAAGTATATTACATGGATGACCTGCAAAAATATGCCTGCTGGAATACGTATAAAACCGCTTACTTCTATAACCCTGATCACCCGGGCGGGCAACCTTACGTTTATCCCGATACCAAAGAGTACCAGGAGGCCATGGATTACATGAGCAAAGCGGGCGGTGCCGACAGCACGCTGCCCGAGTTCAGGGTAAACCGCATGATATTGAATTATAACTACGCTGTTGTTGAGTATAAAAAGGGAAATTTTGTGCTGGCCAATGCCTTGTTTGAAGATTGCAGGGATGTTTTTGAAAAAATAAGATCGGATGTAAAAATGAGCGTGAATGAATTCAAACCCAACAGCAAAGAAGTGGCCGGTTTTATCGACACATTCAAAAATGAATTCAATTATACACTCGGGCTCTCCTATTATCACCTCGGTAACGATGAAAAGGCCTTGGCCTGCAGCAATTTGGTGGATTATGACGCATTGGAAAAAACAGGATTGAGAGACCTGTTAAAAGTGAAATAACTATTGCCTAATTTTGTTTTATGCTTTACAAGAAGGAAGTGATCGATAAAGTTGTAGAATGGATACAAACCGATTCAACACCTGCATATAATTTTTTGAACGAGAATAATTACAAGGAGTGGATCGCAACCATTGAAGCCATTTTCATTTCGGATAAATCACTGGAATGGCTCATTCGCAATAAGCAAATGGTGATGGCTGCCTTTGTGAAAGCCGTTGAGGGAGAAAAGATGTCGCTCGAATTCCTCATCAAACAAAAAGCTCCGCACCTGGCTGCCGTGGCCAATGCGATCAACCGGGACAAGGGCGCGGAAGCGTGGCTGATCCGGAATAAGCTCGAACATTATGCGCAGTTGGCGGAAGTGATACGGACCAAACTGGAGAAAATGAGCGACAGTGATCTTTCCTATCTTTTCAAGGGGCCCATCTGATGATCAAAACCAAAAAAAAGATACCGTTCGAATTTGTGCTGGAGGACCTTATTTCACTCGACCCTTTTACAAGGCCTATGTTCGGGTGCCATGCGGTTTACATTGGAGAAAAGATCATGCTTATTTTACGTGAGAGGCCCGAGCACAGGGAGGATAATGGAGTTTGGGTGGCGACTTCGCACGAGCATCACCAAAGTTTAAAAAAGGAAATTCCCAACCTGCGCACGGTAAATTTATTGAACAATGGCCAGCGCGAGACCGCCTGGAGACTGGTCCCGCTGGACGCAGATGATTTTGAAAGCTCGGTGAGCCATGTTTGTTCCCTCATTTTAAAACGTGATCCCCGCATCGGCAAGGTCCCGAAGTCACGAAAAAAGAAATCCTAAATCCTTATTCCTATAATCGTAAATCATTCATGCGCATCATCGGTACCATCCCCCACCCTTCCATCAGCATCAGCGTTTTTCATATGAATGATAAATTTATCGTGAAGATGGAGGCCGGGCCTATGGAGCAAACCATCAAATTCAGGGAAGATGAGGTGAAAGGCGTAGAAGATATAAAAAGTATGCTGGACGAAGAGTTCATGAAAAAAGCCTTAGAACGTTTCAATGAAATGTTTTCGGAAATGAAGCGTGTGAAAAGTACAAAGTAACTGTACCATTCTGTTTTTCTTGCGTTATATGCTCATGCGCACCGCTCTTATATTCTTTGCCTTTTCCATTGGACTCTCCTGCTTTTCCCAAAATACTATTAAGGTGCGCAAGCCTCCTTCCCGGGAGACGATGAAGAAAGTCCGTTTTGGCAAGGATAGCGTTAATTTGGTTCCGGTTTCTAAAACTAATTCCAAAGGTCCGGAGACCATCGACCTGGATACCTCCGATGTTCGTGATGTTTATCGCCAACCGGTTTGCTTTTCCAACGCAAAATATGATAACCGGTATGTGATACAAAAAGTGCTCATCAACAACAAAGAAGCATTTAAAAACCCTAAGTCTTCGACCATACAGGTTGATCCATCCAAATACGGTGTTAAACAAGGTGATAGTTGCACCATAAGGCTCATTTTCCTCGCGGGTTTCGAGTGGAGCGTTGTAAACTGCAAATAAGGATCTACTTGCAGATTTATTCTCCTTTATTTTCACAGAAATGATATTTTTGCAGGCAATTACTTTGCTATGGCGAAATTTCACAAGCTTAAGGTTGCAGATGTTCGGAAGGAAACGCCCGATTGTGTTTCTATTGCATTCAACGTGCCTCCCGAATTGAAAGATGAATATGCTTACAAGCAGGGACAGTATCTTACATTCAAGCTCACCGTAAATGGTGAAGAGATCAGGCGCTCCTATTCGCTTTGCAGCAGCCCGGTTGAAGATGCGGAGTTGCGCGTAGCTATAAAGCGGGTGAAGAACGGGCGCGGATCTAATTTCCTTAATTCAAATATCAAGGTTGGAGATGAGCTGGAAGTGATGACCCCTATGGGAAATTTTCACTCACCCGTTAATGCTTCAGGCAAAAAGAATTATGTGCTTATTGCCGGGGGCAGCGGAATAACACCCATGCTCTCTATCAT
>DATDFI010000405.1:0-2372 GCA_036522695.1 Bacteroidia bacterium
CAAGCAGGTCGCGCTTGCCATCGTTATTCACGTCCACGTAAAAAGGACAGGGGAACAACACCTGGTTCACGGAAACGCTGCTGGAGGGGTAATTAGGGTCATCGGAGGTCATCACCGCCAGCACGGTATCACCGCCATTGATCATGCCGTTCATGTTACAGTAATTTAAGCTTCCGTTGAGCAGGTCCATGTCGCGATCACCGTCAAGATCAAAACACGCCAGGCAATTCCCGCTGTGTTGGGGCGTGGGATCGTGAGAATATTTACCGGTATTGTTCTCATCGTTCATGCGGCCCGTGCATGAATTGAGCGTGATCACGTTGGATGAAAAACTTTCGGTGAAATGTCCCCAACAACCTGCATCCTGGTAAAACTCGAGGTGATCGCAGTTGCCGTAATTCTCCATCGACATGTTCTTGTGATACTCCACTTTGGTACCGGAGATCTCGTACGTGAGCACATCGATATCCCCGTCCCTGTCCACATCCGCGAATGCGGGGATGTCGGTGGGGCTCACACCCAGTTTTTGCTTTGAAGAGGAGTTGTGCGGGATGTAATCGGTCGAATCGTCCAGCTTCTCGAGCGTGAACTGAAGATTTCCCACCGTAGAAATATTTTTGTAAACCGAGAAATCCCCGCTGTTGTAGGTGAAAATATCTTCTTTGCCATCACGGTTGTAATCCACCATCAGCATCCAGTCATGAATGAAAGGGAATTTCTTCTCGTATTGAGGCGCGTGAACATAAGCCACCTGGTTGGGCGTGCCCACATTGATGTAGGTGGTGAGCTTATCGTAAGGAACATCGCCCGAGCGATCGAACACCACGAGGTCCTTTATCCCGTCACCATCGAGATCGACAGCTGAGAATTGCGGGAAGTTATGACCGCCTGCCCAGGGGTTCTGAAGCTGGACATTGTTTTTGAAAACCTTGATGGTATCGGTGCGCAGGAAACCGGGTTGGGCGGTGGCAGAAAAGGTATGGAGGAATAGAGGTATAAGGTATAAGGAGGGAAAAAGCTTGATACGCAGAAGGCGCAGAGATGCAAAACCTTGCACCTTTCCCATACGCGGGAAGAACCTAAATAAGTGATTTATCGTGTTCATTGATAGCAACACCCTCACCGGAATATTCTTCAAGACCTTTTCCATTTCAAAACCTGTTTCATTCCAAATCATTTATCGATGACGACTTTTTTCACGCACTGCGTCCGGGCGGAAATGAATTTACATGTGTAAACACCATTGCCAAGCGCAGAAACATCCAGCGAGCCGCTGAGCACATTCGTTCTTTTTGTAAGCACCCGTTTGCCGAGCGCATCATACATCTCTACCAGGACGTCCTGGTCCATATTGCTCATTTTATAGAAGAGCGTTTGGCCTGCGGGGTTGGGATACAGTGAAACATTTGCTTCGGCAGAAACTTCAGTTGAATTCATCCCCACCGTCATGTCACCTTTATAAAAAGCCAGTCCCCCACGATAATTTCCTGTTACCAGGTCCGGCAAACCATCACCCGTCACGTCCATCACGCACGGGGCCGAGCGCAAGCCCTCCCACACTTCATTCGCTCCTGCCAGCAATGAATCCGCTTTATTGAATGTTCCGCTCAGGTTGCCGGTGATGTTGGTGTAATGATAAATATATCCCTGCTCCGAACCGATGTACATCTCAATATTTCCGCTGTCGAGAAAGATATAGGGCGTTGCATAACCCGTGCAGCAGGTGGTCCACACATCCACATTGCCTAAAGTGGAAGTTACAAAAGTGAAAAGCGGGCTGTTGGCTGTTCCCGTGTTATGATAATATGTGAGGTTGCCATTTCGTCCACCGATCACCAGGTCCGGTAAATTATCCTGGTCCATATCGAACAGCACCGGCATCGCATAATTGGTTGGAATGTGAATGGAATCGTTGTTGTCATCTCTCATGTTCACGGGATTCTGCAAAGCGAATACGGCAGGATTTCCCGCACCGGCCGTATTGAGGAACAAATGCAAATACCCGTTCGCATCACCCACGATCATGTCCTGGTCCCCATCCGCATCAATATCCCCGAAGGTGGGTGCAAAGTTGAGTATGTTCGGCAATGACGACATCAATCCCCCATAATCATTCGTCACGAATTTGAATTGAGGATCTGTTGCCGTTCCCACATTTCTATACGCTGTGAGCGAAGAGAATTGCGAAGCGTTGGGACATGGACCTACAATGGTTTGGTGATTGCCAATAACCAGGTCCATCAAACCATCGGCATCGATATCAAAAAATCGGGGATACGCTCCCGCGCCCACTTCAATTTCACCCTCCTGCAAAAAATCATTTTGCTGGTAAGCAAAAACGGGAGCATCATCCGCACCGTTATTCTTATAAT
>DATDFI010000406.1:0-3712 GCA_036522695.1 Bacteroidia bacterium
ACAATGCCAGATATGTTTCAGGGTTCTAATATCTGAAACCCGGGCGCTTCCGCAAACAACACATTTGCCTTTTTTCGTCATGTTTTAACTTCAAACGGTATCCATGAAACTGCGCTGCACCCTATAAAAGACCGAGAGGGAGGTCAGCAACAGCAAAATCATGAACCCTGTACTATAAAGCAGCGACATCCACAAATCGAATGAGTTCTCGCTACCCAACAAGGCGTAACGGAAGGTCTCGATCACGGAGGACATGGGATTACAAAGAATGATGGTTCTGAGGAGACCGGGCTTTACCGTTGAAAGTGGAAAAATAACCGGTGAAAGGTACATCAGCAAGGAGACACCGAAAGCCACCAGGAATTGGAAGTCCCTGTATTTTGTGGTCAATGAAGAAATCAGTATCCCGAAACCAAGCCCAAGACCCGCCATTACCACCACAAGCAAAGGGAGCAAAAAAAGAAAAACATTGGGATGAATGGCAAAACCGTTCATATTGTAATAAACAATGAACCCGAAAAGAAGAAGTAACTGGATCAGAAATCGCATGACGTTTGAAATGGCGACCGAAAGCGGAACGATAAGACGCGGGAAATACACCTTGCTGAAAATATGTGCGTTTGAAATAAATGTTGCAGAGGTCTTTGTCAGGCAATCGGCAAAATAAGCCCATCCTGCGATCCCCGACAGGTAAAAGATCATGCGAGGGTAGGCGCCTGTGCTAAGGTTGGCAATGCGTCCGAAAACAATGGTGAATGTAAGAGCGGTAAGAACAGGTTGCAGAAAAAACCAGAGAGGCCCCAGCACAGTTTGCTTATATGTAGCTACAAAATCCCTGCGCACGAAAAGCACAAGAAGGTCACGATATCTCCACAACTCCTTTGCTCTTTTACGAATGGAGGCGCTCCCGGCATCCATCGTAATACTCCATTGCTCTTCCGCAATCTTCGGCACTGGTTTCTCCATAATATTTTAATTGAATCCGCGCTAGCTTTTCTTCTCCTGCGTGGGTGGGTCACCATACCCATTGTTGCCATACCCGTAACCATGGCCGCCATAAGCTTTATAAGCACCGTAGCCATAGCCGTACCGCCCTCCATAGCCATAACCGTATGCATACCGGTTATAATAGTATTTTGATTTTTTCCGCTTAACCCCATTAAGGATGAAGGCGAAGTTCACCAGTTTGTTCACATTCACGATCTCGTGAGCATTGGCGATAGCTTCCCTGAAAGCGAACTTCGTATTCAATACAAAAAGCGAGATATCTGCAAGCTGCATAAGAACCAGTGCATCTGAGATCAGGCCTACCGGGGGGGTATCCACAACCACATAGTCATAATGCTGCCTTCCGAATTCAAATATCCTGCGCATGTTATCCGACAACAATAACTCAGATGCGTTAGGAGGAATAGGACCGGAAAGAATGGCGTCAAGGTTCTCGATCTGGGTATTTTTTACACAGCTCGCAATATCGTCTTTACCGATAAGGATCGTACTTATCCCCTTATCAGAAGTAATGTTGAGTCCCTTTTGAACCCGGGGTTTATGCAGATCGAGTTCGAGTAACAGAACTTTTTTGCCTGCCTTTGAAAATATAGAAGCCAGGTTGATGGAACAAAATGTTTTTCCCTCACCAGGATTATTGGAGGTGATCACGATGACCTTGGCCCCTTTACTGTCAGGAGCGAGATATTGAAGATTGGTGCGGATAGTGCGGAACGATTCCGAAATCGGGGACTTGGGATCGGTCTCCACCGGAATAGTGAGTTCCTTCATCATCCGGTTATGCAATATCTCACCCACTATGGGCAGTTCGGTTTTCTGCTTGAGTTCATCCACACTTTCGATCTTATCGTAGAACGCAACCCGAATGAATACGATGATAAAACTGATCAGGAGACCCACCCCGACAAATCCCAGGATAATGCGTGTACGATTAGGCTTGACCAGGCCCATTGAACGAGAGGTCTCTATGACTTTGGTAAGCGGTATAATACCCGCTTTGGCGATCACCGTATTTGCGCGCTTTTGAAGAAGGAAAATATAAAGATCTTCGTTGACCTTTTGCCTGCGCTGGATGTTCATCAGGCCTCTTTGCTTTTCAGGAATGGTTTGAATATTGGCGATGTATTTGTTCATTTCATCCTCCAGGTCCTTGATGCGCGATTGAATAGCTATTCTCGAATTCCCTATGTAAACGAGTATGTCTTTTTTGGAAAGTTCAATTTTTTTATCGATTCCCTGGATCGCAAGATTTTTATTGGTGGCTGAAGTCAACCCGGCATTACGTTCTATCTGCATATTGTACAGATCAGATACATTTTTCAGCAAAAAATTGTCGTTTATATCCACGTAGATATTGGGAGGCAAAAACTCCGGATCTTTATTCTGGATCACGTAATCTTCCAGAGCATCGAGGGCACTGATGTTAAGCTGGTAATTGGATTTTTGGCGATCATACCCGCTCAACTTATCAAAATAATCCTGTTCTTCCCTTGAAAGATCGAGGATGCCGTGTTTCTCCTTGTACAACTGCAGGGTGTCTTCAATGTTGTTCAATATATCCACCACTGTGTCCATTTGACGATTGATATAAACAAGCGTATTCCGATTGATATCGAAACGCTGCTGAAGTGTATTTTCAATATAAACATGAGCAATAGTATCCAGCAGTTCTTCCGCTCTCTTTGGTATGGGATCTTCAAGTGTAACCTGGAGAACATTTGTATAGTCGGGATTCTCCACGTCCATGGCCGACATGCATCTATAAACCAGCGTAGAGAGACTGTGAATTTTAAAAATGTAATTGATAAAGCTTAAGGATTTAACCGTTTGGCGGTTGATCTCACCTGCCTTGCGAACCAGGATCCGGAAATCAGGATTAACCAATTCCTTATCGAAATCGCACTTTAATACAATGGCAGAATCTCCCTTGCTATATGAAAGTTCAAAATGTTGCGTATCTAAAACCCTGAATCGAAAATCTTTTTCATAGAATACAGGGTTGATCTTAAGCACATTCACTTCAAATGGAGTGCCTTCATATATTTCGGTAAGGCGAACGCGCCCCTGGATGAAATAGGATACATCCAGCTTCATCCTGCGAATGGATTTTTCAATCAGGTCATAAGATTTTATGACCCTCATCTGGTTGGAGTTATCTACATAGGATTTATAAGTTGAGCTTACACTACCCTCGTTATCAGAAATAATGCTGTTAGGCTGGTATTCATCAAAAGATTTCAACAGGATCTGGGTCCTTGCGGCATAAACATCCGTAAGGCGGAATGAATAAAAAAGCCCGACCGAATAGCTAAACGCTGCCAAAAGCAAGACAATATACCAGTTTTTGGCGACAATTTTCCAAATGGATTTGAGGTCGCCCATTTCAACAAAAGAAGCTTTGTTCTTAGCGGAGGCCAATTGTTAAAAAGTTAGTTTCTCCAAAGATAGGTATTTAATGGATTTGTTGTTTTTTAGGTGAGAATTAATAACTTTGTAAATCTGAAATTCGTACAATCTGAATCACGCGTAACGGGATTTTAGAAACTAAATCGGCAACATGAAAAAATTTACCCCCCTCCTGCTTTTGGCTCTTTTTAGTTCTGCTATAAGAGCTGCTGTTTTTACATCCACTCAAAGTGGTGCATGGAATGTTGGTACTACCTGGGGCGGTGCCTGTGCTGCCGGTTGTGTTCAGGGAGTGGAT
>DATDFI010000407.1:0-14542 GCA_036522695.1 Bacteroidia bacterium
ATGGTATAAGTGCCCTGCTGCGGTTTTACTTTGGTGTTGCTCACGCGGCCGCTCATGAGTTTGAAAAGTATGAAGGCCAGCACTGCCACAGCGCCAATGATCAAAACGGTTTGCGCAGCGCTGCTCTCGAACCAGGACTTGTCCTCGTCAGGAGGAGGTGGAGTATAATTCTGCTTTTTTTGTTCTTCCGGTTTCTTGGGTGGCTCCGGTGTTTCGTTGTAATCGAGGTCGCGCGTGGCTTTTTTCCACTTCTCCTTGTCGAATGAATGCTGCTTTACCGGGCTTGAATTGTAATCGCCTTGTGCATTATGGTCCTCTTCAAATTCATCATTATCGTTGTCGCGGTCCGTTGGCTCTCCCGTTCCGGCAACGTGATTCGGGGAAGTTGAATCCAGCGGCAGCCCCTGCTCCTGCGCTCGTAAACCCACGCACATCATTAATGTGAACGTGAAAGCCGCCAGGTATTTTTTCGGATCAGTCAAAGTGAATGAGGTTGGTTTTCTTTTTCTTCCCGATGGTGGCGATGCGCTCTTTCAGGTTGTTCGCTTCGTAAATTTCTTTAAGGGTGTGATATTGTATCCCTGATCCTATCATCATCACCGGCATCAGCAAACCCAGGCCTGCCATGCCGAGGAAAGTGAAGAACCCGATGAAGAACTTTACATACTGTGCTTCATCCAGCAATAAATTCCAGTTGATGATCTCGAATATCCTCCAGGTGAGAAAAGGGGAAGTGAGCACTGCCATGAAAAGGAAAGCCACCAGCAAACAGATCAGGTACAAGCCGTACGTTCGTCCGAAGCTCTGGAAACCGTACGAGAAAGCCCGCCCCAGCGCGCTGAAGGGGTCCGTTCTTTCACGGAACATGATCACCTGCCACAGCGCAAGCACAGGCATCAGCAACATCACGAGTATGATGCCGGAAAGGTCGGGCAAAAAAAGCAAGAAGGAGATGAATGTTCCGGTGATGAGCGGTTTGTAAAAATTACGGAGTATATAGGAAAGGCTTCCCGGTTTCACTCCCGGCACGGCCTCGCGCACCACGAACGCGCAGCACACAAACGAGATAAAGGAGAACAAAATGAGGTTGAGTACAGCGAATCCGGGCTTGCGCGCATAGCTGAAGTACTGCAGCATATCACCGTAAAAAACAAAGATCTTGCGCACCAGGTCGCGTATGTCAAAAATGTAAAGTGTGAAACGGTAATGCAGGATGTTCGAAAAATATAACCCGCATATGGCCGCATAGACTCCCGCCAGCACGATCACCCACGGGAATATCCTCGAAAAACATTTTCCGTATATCACGAAAAGATCTTTGAACACCTCCCCATTCGTTCGGATGGTCCCCATATCCACTTTATCGGGAGGGGTGGGCGGTAATTTGCCGTCCTCGCTCACTTCGGCAAAGCCTTTGCGCGAGCGCAGGTAAGGCAGTAATACAAAATACCCGAGTATGGAGGCGAGTGAAATAAAAATGAGCGCCAGCTTTACCCCATCCGAAACGGTATCATAATAACGCGTGATGAAACTTTCAATAAAGGCTGCGAAGAAAAAAATGGGAATGGTGCCGAGCATGATCTTTAACCCTCTTCGCGAGGATAACCGGAAACTTTGCATCCGGGAAAAAGTGCCGGGAAAAACAAGTCCGCGACCCAGCGCAAGTCCCGCCCCGCCTGCAATGATGAGTGCCGAGATCTCCAATGTGCCGTGCAGCCATATCGCCATCATCGACATGCCGAGCAGGCCCTGCTGGTAAAAAAAATACTGGAAAGCACCGATCATGATGCCATTGTAGATCAGGCCGCCAATGGTTCCTATTCCCAGGAATATTCCCAGCATGAAGGTCATGGTCGCCACCATCACGTTGTTATACGTGATCTCCAGGAACATTTTCCCCTCGTGCGCGCTTTTGTACACCGCCATGGGGTCATGATTCTTGATGTTCTCGATGGTCATGCTGATATAGCCTTCGCCTAAAATGTAACGTGGAAAATCGGGATTCACCACGCATGAAAAGATGCCGATGGCCACCGAAAGAAAAAAGATAATGGCCGCAAGGGAAAGGTCCCAGCGCGATTCCCAAACGAGCTGCGGTAATTCTATTCTCCAGAAATGCCCGAAGCGCCCGCGCTTGCGGCTCCGGTTGCGGTAAATGCTGTGAAATACTTTCTGGGAAATGTTGTTGAGGTAAACGCGAACGGAACGGTTGCGGTAAAAAGTGCGTGAGTACGAAAGGTCATCGGTCACCTGCACGAAAAGATTGCTGAGTTTCTCGGGGTCCTTGTGCCCGAGCTGCAATTGCTTCTCAAACTCCACCCATTTTTCTTTATTCTGCTTAATGAAACTCGTTTCGCGCATAGAGGGATAAATATAATAAAAAGGGGTGATGGATAATGGTTGATGGATGATGGTGTGGTTTTGAATTGTTGTTCAGTTCTTTTAAAACTTACCGAGCAATTTTTCTTTCCCGTCCGGGCTTAAATAACCGTATTCCCAATTTTCGGTGAGAAAGATCACCGCGCCATTACTGAATACGTGGACGATGCACCTGTATTTTGGCTCTACCATGATATGATGCGATGCCATATCTGCAACACCGAATACAAGGTGATAAGGCCCAACGGCCATCAGTCCTTCCTCCAGGGGTTCTTCGGTGTAGATGATAAGCCTCCCGGTACCCGGATGCACATTATAATAGGGATAACCCTCATCGTAAATGCATTTTCCGTTCCAGTCGAAAACATAGCTTTTTCGGTCTTTCCCGAGTACGATCACTTCATCGGTTTGCAGGCCCAGCCAGTTAACAGGATTCTTGTATTCGAAAGGAATGATCACTGTGCCCTGAAGATCGGCTACCCCTATCTTCCCTTCTTTTGCGGCAATAAGTTTATTCCCGTTCACTGAAATGATTGTATCGTAAAAAGGTTTTACTATCACGCGTCCCGTTGAATCGGCAAGGCCCCATTTCCCATCCTTCTTCAAAAAGAAGAGTTGGTCCTTGTCCCTGATATCATCGTATCCTTCCAGGAGATTTTTTTTTGTGCGCGTATCGAAAAGATCTCTTTTCCCGTTTTTCCTAAGTATTATAAAACTGGTGCGGTAAATGGGATAGATATGCCATTCCTCATCAAATACATAACCTGTAAGCAGGTGAAGCCCTTTATCCATCACCGCCCATTTGCCATTCTTCTTTACTCCAACCGGGAAACCGTATTCATAGCCGTACCCATCATCGTACACCGGTTTTGTCAAATGCCGGCCGGTGGAGTCCATCAACCCGAATTTTCCTTTCACCGTGTAAAAAATGCAGTCACCCGAGAGGTACCATATCTTATCATAGATAGGCTTTGTCACCAACTTTCCCTTTTCACTGAATAATCCCCACTTCTCACCGATACGATAAGTTTGAATCCCCACTTCGTCCATGCAAATGGGAGTAAGGATTTTGCCCGAGTAGGAAATAAAACCGTGTTTGCCATTGAGCGATACACTCGCGTAGTCATCGTAAACAGCGCCCAGGCTGTTATAAGGTCCCACTGTGATCGTTTTTCCGGTGCTGTCCCTGATCATGAAATTTTTCAAAGCCCCGGTATCCGTAGAAAGAATAAGATAATTGTTGAACCAATCTCCAATGTAATTATAAATGCAGGGGATTATTTCTTTACCGGAGGTGTCGATGATGCCGATTCGTTTTTTGATCTGCACGCTGATCATGTTTTTTTTGAAGAGGTGATAGTCATCCACCTGGTCGTAAATGAATGAGGTAAGCTGTTTTCCCTTCGAATTAAAAAGTGCGAAATGGTTGGTGGAGTCAAGCACGAAGCAGTAATTTCTTTTGGATTCCCAGTAATTGGGCCAGGCACGAGGATTACCGTTATCCGAAATATCCCTGTAAAGTGATGGGATGACCAGTTCACCCCGGTCATTCACCAATCCCTCTTTCCCATTGAGGTGAACGGGAAATATCTCCTGGCAAAAGAGCGGGGAACCTGCAATAAGTGTAATAAATAGGAATAGGACAGTTCTCATTTACTGTAACAGATGTACGGTTGTTTTTGATTCCATAAATGTGGAATACGGAAGGACAGTTTATCTTATTCTAAAAGGTATTTCTTTTTATGACTTTCTTTGTACATTGTACATAGTACCTGGTACTTTAAAATGGCTTCCATCGAGATAGTTACTTCACAAAACGTACCCATAGAGTACGAGCTGGCCGGCTTGCGCGATCGTGCGCTGGCGTTCCTGCTCGATTTTGTGGTGATCGTTGGTGGTATTATTTTATTGCGGGTCGTTTTTTTGATCGCGGGCGTGCGCGATTACGATACCTGGCAGTACCTCGATTTTTTTATTTTCCTCCCGATCTTTTTCTTTTATACCCTTTGCATGGAGATCTTCAACGATGGGCAATCGGTAGGGAAGCTGGCCTTGCGCATAAAAGTGGTGAAGCTTAACGGCTCGGAAGTTACCCTCAGCGATTACTTCATCCGCTGGATGTTCCGCATGGTGGATATTTATTTTTCACTCGGGTCCATCGCCTCCATGCTGGTGGGCTCATCGGAAAAAGGGCAGCGCATGGGCGATATTGTTGCGAATACGACCGTGATCCGTTTACAACCCAAGCATATCATGACGCTCTCTGATCTGTTGCGCATCGGCACACTCGATAGTTACACGCCCAAATTCCCTGAAGTAAAAAAGCTCACCGAAGAAGACATGCTGGTGGTAAAGTCGGTAATAGAGCGTTACAGCAAATTTCCCAATCGGGCACATCGCGAAGCGCTCGAACTCGCAGCCAAAACCATCGCACAGCAAATAGGCATCACAAAGATCCCCGCCAACCGCACCGAGTTTTTGAAAGTAGTGCTGAGGGACTATGTCGTACTTACGAGATAGTTTTGAGTCCAAGGTCTCCAGTCTCGAGTTTGAAGTTGGGAGAAAGGACGATCCATACCTTAATCATCCTGCGCAGATCGGGGTTTTAAGTTGCCTTTGGGGGCATTTGCGCAAAAAGTTGATCGCTTACAAACTTAAAACTCGAGACAAGAGACCCCAGGCTTTTGAATCCTCCTCGCTCCGCACTCCTAACTACTTTAGATTAATACTCAACACAGGATGTATCTCCCAACTGCAACCCTCGGTATGTCTTTTACCGGGCCGCCCGCGGTTATTGCCATCGTAAAAGGCAGGTCCGCGTGCAATGAAGTGCGCGCCCCTGGGATTTTGTATGTCGAGCTTAAAGCCTTTGCGCACGAACTGTGCGATGAGGCTGTCCTGTAGCGCACATTCTTCGGGCGGAATTTCGATTACCACGCGGGGCCAGTTGGGGTTGCGCGGACCCACCTGCACGTGCAGGTCGCAATCGGCCTTGTCGGTTTTAATGGCATAGATCCATCCCTCAAGGTTATAAATGGTATCCTCGGGAGTTCCGTGCACGCGCCCTTTATCGATAATTAAAGGAATGGTGTAGCGCTGTTCCCAGCTCCTGATCGTTTCCACACCAATGAGTGATTTCCGCTCAGCCAGGCCTGTGGGATGAATGTTGTGTTTAAGATCGGCACGGTACGGATGGTCCACGGGCTTGCAATTGCAGCGCTCAGGCAAAGTTCCCGGGTTCCAGGAGATCAAAACAACACAGGTCAACAGCAGCCAGGAAATCTTTTTCATGATCAGAAATGGTAGTCCTTGTAGCTCTTGGTGAATTCCTCGTCAGCAATGGGAACATTCACCTCGATCTTATCGTATTCATACGATTCGAAAAGCCCGGCATCATCATACACCTTTATAACGATGGGGAGCATCAGCTGCTTATCGACAAGCAATTCGGTTTTTTTCCCGTAAATGATGGGCACTTTTATCACCTGTCCTTCGTGAACATTGTAATAATCACTCACTTTATCAGCGTTGGCCTCACGCACCATATACTCGCTCACAAACAGTGCGCGGGAGATCTTGATGAGGTCTTCACCCTTTTTCACCGTGTAATCAACGTACTTGAATTCGGGATACTCCGCTTTTACAGAGTAACAGGCGCGGCCATTCCAGGTCACATCCGGTAATAATTTAAAATACGTATCGAATTTTGCCCCAGCGAATTTGAGTGAGTAGCGGAGTACATCGGCATAATAATCGAAACCCACTTCGTGCAGGGTGTGATGCTGGTTCTCGCGCAGCAAAGACCCCATGGGGTCCAGGTTGAGGTCGATGTAAGGAAATCCATTCGGGTTAACGAGTGCGTTACCGCTGTTGGTGCCGGCCACCCATAGCACTTCGGGACCTTTTAGGTTGAGGTAGATCTTTCGGGGGTTGCGATTGAATTTGCCCAGGGATTCACCGCGTTTCAGTACGCCTTTGATGCGTTCATTGATCACCAGGTGATAACGCAATGTGCGAATGTTATCGATGGCCACGATGGTCTGGTTAATGATACCCTGGCAGGAAGGAGCGGTCAATGTATTCGCTTTGCGAAAAGAAACTGACCCGCCCGCTGCTATCAGCGTGAAGCAGAACGGGAGAATGAATCGCAGGCGTTTAACCATATTTTCAAAGATAGCCAATCGGGTGAGAAAGGAAAATGTTAAAGGTTGTTAATGCTGAAAAGCCCGAACTGTAGTTCTGTGAAATTCCAGGAAAATTTGGGATTTCTTGATAACACCAAATCCCGTACCGTTGTTTTTTTTATTTTTGCCATAAGCCTGTTTAAATCCATTGCGTGAAGATCGACAAACACATCAGTGACCTTTTATATCGCTACGATTGCGTGATCGTACCCGAATTCGGAGGCTTTGTATGCAACTATTCCCCGGCAAAGATCCATCCCGTTCAGCATTCCTTCACTCCTCCTTCCAAATTCATTGTGTTCAACAGCAACCTGCGTAACAATGACGGTTTGCTGGCCAACCATATTGCGCAGGAGGAGCAAAAAACTTTTACGGAGGCCAACAGTGTCATTAATGGATTTGTGCTGGCCGCTACACGTGAGCTCAACAACGGCAAGCGTGTGAATATAGATGAGGTCGGGACACTTTTTCTCGATGTGGAACGGAATATTCAGTTCGAGCCGGATGAGCGTTCCAATTTCCTGCTCGATTCATTCGGGCTTAATGCATTTCATTCACCCGCCATCAAGCGCGAAGGCATCAGCCAGCGTATAGAAAAGGAATTCAAGGACCGCGTTATTCCCAAAGAAAGGGTTCCCGACAAGCGCAGGATCAATGTGCGCAGGATGGTGGCCCTGGCCATTGCCATCCCGCTCATCGCTGCCATGTCGTGGATATCCTTCGGCACCGACTTTCTGAAAACAGGCAAACTCAGTTCGCTCAATCCTTTTGCGGTAAAGGAAACTCCTTTGTACAAGCCGGCCGACCATACAGCAACGGTGATCACTGCAAAAGATCTTACCGGTGATAAAACTTCATTCACAGATAATTCTTCCACCACCATAAAGCTCACGGATAACTCGGCCCATAACATCGTGGTGAGTTTGACGGATGATAATGTTACCCGGCCCGATTCTTCCTCTGTAAAGCCGGTGGTTACCACTACCACGGTTTCGGGCGGGGAGTTTTTTATCATAGGCGGCTGTTTCGAAGTGTATGATAATGCCACGCATTTCTCTTCCGCTTTGAAGGCAAAAGGTTACGATGGCGCTATCCTCGATCGCAAATTGGGACGACTCAATCCTGTAGCGTATGGCACTTATTCTTCCATGCAGGATGCGGTGGCTGCCCTTGCAAAGATCCATGCGGAAGATCCGAATGCCTGGATACTTTCTTATTGATCATTCTCTTCTTTAATTTGTTGATCTGACTTAGCATAAATCCCATTATCGGATATTCGATATTTGGCAATGGCTTTTACAAACTGCAGGTGCTTAGGAATGCCGGCCGTTGAGTTTAGCCCTGATTAAGGCGAGACTTCGACAGGCTCAGCCTGGCATCCGAGCTGCAAGCAGGAATAGCGGTAGCGAAAACAGGAAAACGTTCCGCTCCCCGAAAATATCAGGGATTTTTTTTCACAGGAATACTCACGAGGTAAACCCCGATGAAGATGAGAAGTGCCGAAACTATTTTTTCGTATGTGAGCGTTTCGTGCCCGAAAAAATAAATGGAGATGAGTGCAGTAAGCAAAGGCTGGAGGTATATATAGGCGCTCGCAATGGTAGAGCTGAGCGTATTCAATGCAAGCGTATTGAGCAGGTACGCTACAAAAGTGGTGAACACCACCACGAATGCCACTCCCCACCAGATGCTCACCGGGTGTTGCATGATCATAATATTTGTTTGTGAAACGCTTGTCCAGTCCGTTGCCAGGAACTCCCCCGCACCGAATGGCAGCACCATGGGAAAACCGAAGAGGAAGGTCCACTTGAGAACCGTTATGGTGTGATATTTTTTCATGAGCGGCTTTACCAAAACAAGATAAGTGCCCCACGACACAGCGTTGATGAACACATAAAGGTCACCGAGAAAAGAAGCTTCTTTGTCGCTGTTGCCGAGGTTCTGGTAAACGAGGTAAGCGGCTCCGCCAAAACCTATGGCTATGCCGGCCGAACGGGTGAAGGTGATGCGCTCTTTAAGGATGATGCTTGCAATGATGAGCACAAGGATGGGGGAGGTGATCATCATGATGGCCGCATCGATGGGGCTGGTGAGATGCAGGCCTTTCAGGAAAAGCGTTTGATTGATGGCCACACCGAATAAGCCGAGCAGGATAAAACGCGGGATGTCTTTTTTATCCGTTCGTTCTTTGATGAAAAGGGAAGAGAGCCAGAATAAGATAATAGCACCGGAAACGCGAAAGAGAACGAGTGCGATGGAAGGAATGGTGTCCATTACTTCCTTTGCCACCGGGAAGCTGGCAGCATACAAAACCTGCGCGAAAAACAAGGCGAGGTGCGCGTTCAGTTTTGATCCCCGGCTTTCGCGTGAGGACCCGGGATTATCTAAAACCGGCTCTTTGCTCATTTGCCTTTGCGGATCGCCTCTTTGGCTGCGACTACCGTATTTTTAGAATTGCCGATGAAAATCTTATCGTCCAGGATGATGACCGGGCGTTTCAGGAAAGTATATTCCTCCAGGATGTATTTGCGGTGATCTTTTTCACTGAGCTGCATTTTATTGAGACCGAGTGCACGGTACTTGAGTGCAACCCGACTGAATAAAGCTTCATAACTGCCGGCCATCTCTTTCATTTCATCAAGTTGCGCGGCTGTGATCTTTTCGGTCTTGATGTCCTGCATCTCGAAATTTTTCCCGGTGATGCCGAGTTCTTTGATGATGCGCGCGCAGGTGTCGCAGGTGGAGAGGTAGTATATCTTGTTCATGGGAATTTATAAGTGCGAGGGCGATTTACGATTGAATATTTGCGAACGCGAAGATACGAAGTGTACCGACAGGCGATAATGGAGCATGTGCAAAACTTCGTAGGCAGGCTGACGGCTTTTCCTTTTAACTTCGCACGATAGTCAGAATTAGTAGTATTCGTAATCATTCGTTACTGGTAACCATGAAATTCGCCACCAAAGCCATTCACGCGGGACTCGAACCCGATCCCTCCACAGGAGCCATCATGACTCCCATTTATCAAACCTCCACTTATGTGCAGGAGTCGCCCGGCAAGAACAAGGGCTTCGGTTATGCGCGGGGAAAAAACCCTACGCGCGCAGCCCTCGAAAAAAATCTTGCGGCTCTTGAAAATGCGAAGCACGCCATTTGTTTTTCCAGCGGTATGGGCGCAACCGATGCAGTGGCTAAGCTGTTAAAACCCGGTGATGAAGTGATCACTGGCGATGACCTGTATGGCGGAACATATAGAATGTTCACCAAAATATTTTCGAACTACGGCATCAAATTCCATTTCATCAACCTTACCGATGCCGGCAATATCAAAAAATATATCAACGCGAATACCAGGCTGCTTTGGATCGAAACACCCACCAACCCCACCATGCAGATCGTTGATATTGCCGCCTGCTCGAAGATCGCGAAGGAGAACAAGCTCATTCTTGCGGTGGACAATACCTTTGCGTCCCCTTATTTGCAAAACCCTATTGATCTTGGCGCTGACATTGTGATGCACTCGGTCACCAAATACCTGGGTGGGCACAGCGACCTGGTGATGGGCGCTTTGTGCATGAACGATGACAAGCTGCACGAACAGCTTTTTTTCATCCTCAATTCCTGCGGTGCAAACCCGGGCCCCATGGATAGTTTTTTGGTGCTGCGTGGGATTAAAACACTTCACCTGCGTATGGAACGCCATTGCTTTAACGGGCGCAAGGTCGCTGAGTTTTTGAAGGCGCATCCTAAAGTGGATAAAGTGTACTGGCCGGGATTTCCCGATCATCCCAATCACGCCATTGCTAAAAAGCAGATGCGCGATTTTGGAGGCATGATCTCGTTCACCATGAAAAACGCAACGCTGGAGAGCACGTTCAAACTTGCCTCATCCTTCCATGTTTTTTCGTTGGCCGAATCATTGGGCGGGGTGGAATCGCTGGTGAACCATCCGGCTACCATGACGCATGCTTCCATCCCTAAAGAGGAGCGCGAGCGGGTGGGTGTTACCGATACTTTGTTAAGATTGAGCGTAGGCGTTGAAGATATCGATGACCTGCTGGATGACCTGGAGCAGGCGCTGGGGTAGTCTGGTTTGTGCGTTGCCGTATTATCGCTGCGTTTTTTTGAGAAGCGAACCTCCGGCAGTATTATCTGCCGTATTCCTGCTTTCTGTTCCGGCCGAAGAGAGAACAAGGTTGAAGCAGTAAAAAGATATGCCTTTCTCTGCGACTTAGCGTCTTAGCGTTCACAGGCCTTCACTTCAATCAGGGCTAAACTCAACGGCCTGCATTTCATGGCAACAAAAAATATCCTCTTCGTCTTTTCTGCGCTGATCTCGTTCAGTTGTTGTTGCTTAATGCCGGGCGACAGGTTTAAACCATTGGAAGTTTACCACGATTACGCTAAGGAAAGGAAAGAATTTTACGGGATGATCTGTAAAAGTTACGATACCGCATTTTGTTTTGAATACACTTGCGGCATATGCGAAATAAAGGAGGGCCCGAAAAATTTTTTGTCGCGTAACCCTTTGTATGTGGCCTGGCACAGCGGCAAGCATTATTACATCCGCAAATTCGATTGCCGTAATCAATTTTATCCTTCTGTTTGTCTTGAGCGGGATTCCCTCTTCAGGTATTATTTTTCCAATGCGGATAGTATGGAAGACGGCAGAATAAAATATCCTGTTAAAGGTCCCGGCCAAAATATTTTTGTTGCGCCAACGGGATCACCGGTAATAAAACTCTCGATGAAAATGCCTGGTCATAACTTCACGGATACCGTTATCACTCATTTTATAGGGAAAACGGATGCTTCTATGCCTTCCGTTGTTCGTTCCACTATAGAAAGCAATAAACGCACGAAGGAATATGAATGGATACAGATCGCCCTTCGTACCTTTGCGCGTTTCGAAAGAAAGAAGCATCTTGTACTGGAATGAATCCCATACTTGACGAAGAACTTGATGAAGATGCGGAGCTCACGAGGCTGAAACGCATAGAAAAGATCTTCAGTGCGGTGGAGTATGTTCTTTTTGCAGGACTGGTAATCGGGTATCTTTTCCGCATCCAGCACTGGCCTTATTCCTGGGAGATACTTTTCACCACGCTGGGTTTCATCTGTTTTTTGCAAGTGCTCAAATTATTTTATCTCCCCGAAAAACTGAACGGAACAATAAAAGCTATTGCGTTCGGGGTGATGGCCACCGGTTTTTACATGAGTTATTTACATTACCAGAGCGCCAGCGCGGTCACATCCATAGGTTTGTTATTGTATCTTGCGTTCAGGTTTATCGGAATGAGAAATGAATGATCGAATAATGACCCGCAGTTTTATCGCTGTCCTGTTTTTCCTCTTAGCCGGCTTGTTGACTCCTGCACAGCGCCTGCCGGTATGCAGTTATTCCAACCTTGGAGTTGCACTCGATCATGAGTTTGTTCGGCTGAAATTTTACAGGGACACATTCCAGTGCATTACGCATGATTCGATTTCCCGCTTCACCGCTGTCGAGACCCTTGACAACATCTTGTGCAGGGAGGCTATTTATGACCGCGACCACAGCATTGATAAAAAATATTATGTAGTACTGGCTTTTGATTCGGCAACACCTTTCGCTGTTGTTGATCACGTGATGATGGAACTGAAATACGAAGAAAAGAACCTTATTCTGTTTCTCGCACAAAATGCGTTCGGTAAGTCTTCCGGTATAGTTACTTTGAACCCAACCATTATAACGGGAATGGAATATTCGAAGAAATATTATGGCGAGAGGTATTTAAACGGGTCAGATGTGACCTGCTATCATAAAATGTTCCCGGAAGAAAAAATGGAGGATCTTCCACCCCCTCCCCCGCCTCCCCCGCCTCCTACATTTAAAACGATTGACCCGATCGGGATGTATATCAAGGGTAAGCAGGAGAATAATCTCACCGGGGTGGCAATGATCACGATTAAAAGCGGGAGATTATTCCTGAACGGTTCGTCCATTGGTCCCGACAAACTCATTCGCGAGGTTAAAGAAAAGAACATGGTTTGCCTGCTGCGGTTTTCTGATGATAATACGTATAATGAAGTGATGCAAGTGCTGGGTTTGTTTTTCCCCGCTGATGTAACATTCAGGATGCTTTCGCGCACGGAAAGGGAATACATTGATGCTTCCATTAAAAAATAAAGTATGAAACACTATTACATTACCGGCACTTCACGCGGCATCGGTCGTGCCATGGCCGAATGCCTTTTAAAGGATGAGAAAAACAGGGTGACGGGAATTTCCCGAAGCAACTCCATCTCACATAAGAACTTCAGGCATGTGAAGCTCGATCTTTCCGATGTGCAGTCGGTGAAGGAATTCAGGTTCGATCAGGTCGAAAAGGCCGACCGCATTTGCCTGGTCAATAATTCGGGTGAGATCGGGATGGTGAAGCCGGTGGGGAAATTGCCGGCCGATGAGATCATCAAAAATTATAACCTCAACCTCGTTGCGCCCTGTTTGCTGATGAACGAGTTCATGCGGACTTACCAGTTGATCGTTGCCGAAAAGATAGTTGTGAATGTAAGCTCAGGCGCGGGAAAAAACCCTGTGGATGGATGGGGAATGTATTGCGCTTCCAAAGCTGCCGTGGACATGTACAGCCGTGTTGCCGACCTCGAGGAAAAGGTGCGTTCAAAAAAGAATTTCCGCGTGCTGGCCATTGCGCCCGGGGTGGTGGATACCGACATGCAGGCGCATATCCGCAGTTCAGCCAAGGAAGATTTCAGCCGCATTAATGATTTTGTCAATTATAAAAAAGATAACATTCTCGCGAAGCCTGAAGCGATCGCGGAAAAATACATACGTTTGCTGGATGACCTTTCGAACGTGAATGAAACGGTGATCGCGATAAAGGATTACTGAAAAATTTGCTTTTGCTGTTATGAACTTAATCCCTGAGGACATTTACAAATTATTGCTGGCTGTTCTGCTCGGCAGCGTGGTAGGTGCCGAACGCGAATACCGCACCAAATCAGCGGGATTTCGTACGCTCGTGCTCGTGTGCGTAGGCTCGGCACTGTTCACTATCTTTTCTTTGCGCATGGGCGGGTTGAATAATGGGGATCGAATTGCTGCCAATATTATCACGGGAATTGGCTTCTTAGGCGCAGGCGCGATCTTTCGCGGCCAAAGCGGTGTGAGCGGGATCACCACCGCCACCACGATATGGATGGTGGCCGCATTGGGTATGGGGGTAGGTGCGGGCGAATTTATTTTGTGCGCCATTGCAACGGTCGTAGTTCTTATGGTGCTTCTTGGTTTCACTTACCTCGAGAATATTATCGATGTGTATCATCAAACCCGGACATACCGGATCACCTGTACATTCAGGGACGAAAGCCTGTATCATTACGAAGAGCTGTTTACTTCCTGCAATCTCAAGGCGAGAAGGGGTAAACAAAGCCGCGTTGGCGATGACATCACCGGCACCTGGGTAGTACAAGGCTCTCAAAAAGCGCACGACCTGCTCACCGAAAAGCTTTTGGCCGATAAGGAGATCAAGAGTTTTGATTTCTGATCGCTTCCTTTTCGTTAAAATTCCTTAAATCCTTTTTGTCTTTCTCTCCCTACCCAATGCTTTAACACTTATTGGGAATGCACCGCGCAGCCTTACGCTCTCATCTTTTGTCTGCATAAAAAAGAGCGCATGGACCAACATTTACGCATCACCGTTCCAAAGCCCTGCCACGAGGACTGGAACAAAATGAGCCCGCAGCAACAGGGGAATTTCTGTAAAAGCTGTAACAAGCTTGTGTATGATTTTTCGAAGCTGAGCGATGGAGAGCTTATGGACTTTCTTTCTAAAAGAAAAGAGGAAAAGATCTGCGGACGTTTCAACCCGTCACAACTTGCTCCTCCCGAAAAACTTTCTGTCCCCATTGACATGTTGCCGAAGGGAATGAATTCATTTCGTGCATTTGCGTTATCGCTTTTTCTTGTTTTCGGAACA
>DATDFI010000408.1:0-5332 GCA_036522695.1 Bacteroidia bacterium
ATCGTGGAGCACGAGGCCACCACTTCAAAGATTGGCGAAGACCAGATCTTTTACTGCAACCAGCGGGGAATTGAAACGGAAAAAGCAGTAAGCCTCATCGTGAACGGCTATTGCAAAGAAGTATTGAACCAATTGCCCATGGAATTTGCCGTGGAAGCGCAAAAATTATTGGCGGTGAGCTTGGAAGGAAGCGTGGGGTAATTCAGGATTTATCCCGAGGCGAAGCCTTCCCCTTGGGAAATAGATGCTTTCGGCACGAAGTACGATTTGAAAAACAATAAAAAACAGTATTGCGTTGCCCTTGGGGGCCGCGCTTTTCGCTGCAATCTTTTTGTTGCGCTATCGTCCTGTGCCTGACGAAGGATCTGCGCAACAAAAAGGATTTCCGCTGCAATCGCTAACGCAAAGAGTCATTTAAAAATCTCAGTAATAAATTCAAGAATATGTTATCCATAAAAAATCTACACGCATCCGTTGAAGGAAAAGAGATCCTGAAGGGAATTGACCTGGAAGTAAAGCCCGGGCAGGTGCATGCCATCATGGGTCCGAATGGATCGGGCAAAAGCACCTTGTCCTCCGTTCTTGCGGGCCGGGAGGATTACGAAGTGACCGATGGGCAAGTGAAGTTCAACGGGAAAGACCTTTTGGATATGAGTCCCGAGGACCGCGCGCGGGAGGGCCTGTTCCTCGCTTTCCAGTATCCTGTTGAGATCCCGGGTGTGAGCAACATCAACTTTTTGAAAACCGCCATTAACGAAATACGTGCTTACAAAGGATTGCCTCCTATGGAAGCAAAGGACTTTTTAAAACGCGTTAAGGAAAAACAGGCGCTGGTGGAAATGACCGGCAACCTGGCCAACCGCTCGGTGAACGAAGGTTTTTCGGGAGGCGAGAAAAAGAGAAATGAAATTTTCCAGCTTGCCATGCTCGAGCCCACGCTCGCCATTTTGGATGAAACCGACTCAGGCCTGGATATTGACGCCCTGCGCATAGTGGCCAATGGAGTGAACAAGCTCCGCTCGAAAGAACGTTCCTTTGTGGTGATCACGCATTACCAGCGCTTGCTCGAATACATCGTTCCGGATTTTGTGCACGTGCTGTACAACGGCCGCATCGTTAAATCCGGCACCAAAGAACTGGCGCTCGAGCTCGAAGAAAAAGGATACGACTGGATCAAAAAAGAATTTGTAGAAGTGTAGCCCATCCCCAACCCGTCCCTAAGGGAAGGGAGAAAAGAAAACTGGAGATATGTTGAAGACAAGTGTTAAAAACAAAACTGGAACAAACTCCTTCCCCCTTGGGGAAGGCTGGGATGGGGCTACGGAATTCCAAACCCTGCTCGGCAAAACATTCGCAGCCGAACCCGCCTGGTTGAAAGAAAAACGCAAAGCCGCCTTTGATGAATTTTTGAGAAAGGGGGTTCCCGGCCGTAAAAGTGAAACGTACAAATATTCCGACCTGAAAAAAATATTCAGCGGGAAATTTACAGCGGTGCATAACGGGCAGCACAAGCTGGATATAGCCATCAATAAAATTTCGGTTTCAAAAGATTCCATCAAGCTGGTTTTCGTGAACGGTTGGTTGTACAAGGAGTCATCATTGAGTGCAGAATTGCCCAAAGGTGTTGTGGTGGGAAGCATGGCAGCCGATGCTTTGTTCCTGCAACAAAATATATTGGAGAAAAACCTGAGCAGCACAGCATCTACTGAAAAGGATGCCTTTATTGCCCTGAACACCGCTTTATGGTGCGATGGAGCTTTTGTTTACGTACCGGACAACATCACACTGGAAAAAGCGATAGAGATCATTCACATTTGTACCGGCAATGAAGAACTGCTGGTGAACCCAAGGCATTTGATCGTAGCCGGGAAAAATTCCCGTGTGCAGGTCATCGAGCACAGTGTTTCACTCGACACTCAAAAACAGGTCATCGTGAATTCGGTGGCTGAAGTGAAGGTTGCCGGAAACGCGCACGTGAATTATTATAAAGTACAGGACACTAATAAGAACATCGTTCACCTGCATGGCACTTACGCAGCGCAAGAGCAACGGTCCGTGTTCGATACCTGCACATTTACATTAGGCAGCGATTGGGTGCGCAATAATTTGAGTATCGCCCTCAACGGTGAATTTTGCGAATCGCATTTGAACGGTTTATTCATCACCAATGGCAGTGAGCATGTGGATAACCACACGCAGGTTTGGCACAACATGCCCGATTGCCAAAGCAACCAATTGTACAAAGGTGTGCTCGATGGCAGATCGACCGGTGTGTTCAATGGCATGATCTACGTAGCGCGAGATGCGCAAAAGACGAATGCCTACCAGAGTTCGAAAAATATTTTGATGAGCGATGATGCCACCATCAACACCAAACCGCAGCTCGAGATCTATGCCGATGATGTGAAGTGCTCGCACGGTTCCACCACCGGTGCATTGAATGAGGATGCCATGTTTTACCTGCGCGCCCGCGGTTTAGGCGAAGAAAGCGCACGTGCACTTCTGCTCCTCGCCTTCGCAAACGATGTTTTGGAAACCATACGCATCGAAGAGCTGAAGGAATATTTGAAGGGCTTGGTAGAAAAGCGTTTGACCATTAATAATGACCGTACTCAGTAAAAATAAAACCATCGACCCGCTCATCATCCGCCCGGATTTCCCCATCCTCTCGCGCATGGTGAATGGCAAACCGCTTATTTACTTCGATAATGGGGCCACCGCGCAAAAGCCCCTCGCGGTGATCGAAGCCATCAGCCATTATTATTCGCTGCAAAACAGCAATATCCATCGCGGGGTTCACACCCTCAGCCAGGAGATCACCACCGCATACGAAAAAGCCCGCGCCACTGTTCAAAAACACCTGAATGCCGCATCGGAAAGAGAAATAATTTTCACCAGCGGCACCACCGATTCCATTAACCTGGTGGCGCATTGCTTCGGTAAAACTTTTGTCAGGGCCGGTGATGAAGTGATCATTACGGCCATGGAACACCACAGCAATATTTTGCCCTGGCAAGTGATGTGCGAGGAGCGGCACGCCATATTGAAAGTGGTATCCGTGAATAAGAACGGTGAACTGCTGATTGACGAATACAAAAAACTACTGGGTGATAAAACAAAAATTGTTGCCGTGGCCCACGTGAGCAACACACTCGGCACCATCAACCCTGTAAAAGAAATTATTTCCCTCGCTCACCAAAAAAACATTCCCGTGCTGTTGGATGGCGCGCAGGCCATACCGCACATGCGTGTTGACGTGCAGGACCTTGATGCGGATTTTTATTGCTTCAGCGCGCATAAGGTTTTTGGTCCTACAGGCGTTGGGGTCTTATATGGAAAAGAAAAATGGCTGAATGAATTGCCGCCTTACCGTGTAGGTGGCGGAACCATTAAAACGGTTACATTCCAAAAAACGGAATATGCCGATATCCCTTTGAAGTTTGAAGCGGGCACCCCGCACATTGCAGGCGGTATAGGACTGGCCGCTGCGCTGGATTATGTGAATGCAATAGGTCTTGAAAATATTGAGGTGTACGAACACGAATTGCTGCAATACGCCACAGGAAAACTCTCTGCCATAGAAGGGCTGAAGCTGATAGGAACAGCGAAGGAGAAGGCTGGCGTGATCTCCTTCGTGCTGGAGGGACTGCACCCTTTGGATGTGGGCACTATTCTTGATAAATTAGGCGTTGCTGTGCGCACGGGCCACCACTGTACGCAACCCCTGATGGAATTTTTTTGTGTGCCGGGGACCGTTCGCGTATCGCTGGCCTTCTACAACACCAAAGCGGAGATCGATCAACTTTGCGCAGGCATTTTGAAAGCGAAAAAAATGCTGTCATGAAAAGAATTTTTCTCTTAGCCATTTTACTTTGCGGTTTTGCTGCTTTGCAGGCACAAACCAAAGCCGACAGCGTGATCGGCAAATGGAAATACATGGGCGCGATGAAGTCGCAAGCGGTGTATAAGACCGACCCGGCCTGGTACAAGGCAGGAAAGGTCACGCCCAAATACGAATTTGTTGAGTTTAAAAAGGGTGGAAAATGTACGCGCAACGAAAGGGGTGGCAAACCCGGATCAGTACCGTACACGGTGAAGGACAGCGAGATCATTTTTGACGGGATCACCTACAAGATAAAAAGCATTGATGCGAAGAACATGACCCTTTACCGGGGTTTTTATATTGTTACCGATGCCAGCGGCAAGCAAACAAGGGTAGATGACGAGCAGATCAGTTTCACCAGGGTAAAATGAGCGTCATGAAAAAATTTTACATTCTCCTGTTCGTCTTATCGTGCGGAACGTTGTTCGCACAACAGGATTCGCTCATAGGCAAATGGCAGTTTTCGGAACTGCACCAGAAAAAAACGGATGGAGCAAATGCGTACGAAAAATTTTCAGCGGGCCTGCCTGCACCTAAATTCCAGTACGTAGAATTCAAGCAGGACGGTGAATGTGTTTACAACGAGGTTGCGCTGGATGATGTGGGCATGGAATACAGCGTAAAGGATCGCCACCTCATTTTGGGCGGCATCACCTACGCGTTACGTTTTACGGATAAGGATCACCTTTCGCTTACGCGGGAAATGTATTCGTTCAAAGATGGCGATGGTAAGACCTGGTATGTGCGCAAGGAAGAATTGGTTTTTAACCGCTTGTTTTGAGATGACCATAGAAGAAACGGAACAGGAGATCGTGGAGGAGTTCGAGCTATTCGGGGAGGACTGGGAAGGAAAATACGAGCACCTGATCGAGCTGGGTCGATCACTGCCGCTGATCGAATTCAAGTTCAAAACGGATGAACGTTTGATAAAAGGTTGCCAGAGTAAAGTGTGGCTGCATTCGGAATTCAAGGATGGAAATGTGATCTTTACGGCCGACAGCGATGCCATCATTACGAAGGGCTTAGTGGCGCTGGTGATAAGAGTACTATCGGGGCATTCGCCCGAAGAAATTGTAAAAGCGCCCATGGAATTCATCGAGCGCATTGGATTAAAGGAGCATCTTTCGCCCACACGCGCCAACGGCCTGGTGAACATGATCAAACAAATGAAGCTGGACGCTCTGGCGTATAAAAGTAAAAAGTAAATGAAGTGTAATTAACAGGCAGGCTGCGCGCCTTATGGGATTCCCCGCTGGCGCTCGGAATGACAGTTCAACAGAAAAAATGAGTGCGATAATCATAACACAAAATACGGAGCTCACACAGCATGTGATCGGGCAACCTGGTGAAGGAAATGAAGATGGAGAACAATGCAAAGTTCGAGGTCGATCTTACCGATAAACAAAACGGAGCTTATTTCATCGAGCTGAGCAATTCGGCCGGAAGAGT
>DATDFI010000409.1:0-13955 GCA_036522695.1 Bacteroidia bacterium
GTAACATCCTTTCCTCCCGAAAGGTTAGTGTAAAGCGCCATGGGCGTATATACCAGGCCCCAGGGAATTCCCCACCAGCCGAGAATAAAAGAAGTAAGTGTAAAACCAATGCTTTTACCCCAGTGACTTTCGCCCGGGCGTAGGTAATAAATGTCGGAAGGACGTTTAAAACTCATCACCAAAACGGATATGGCATATTCGAACACAACAAAACGCGCGCCATTCGCCACTTCTTCGTTCACCTGTGCAACGGTGAGTCCTTCTATATTCCTGATCTGCATTTATTGTTTGATGATGATCAAAGGTAAAAGAATGGAAGTGAAATCCAAGCGCCTTTTACTCCGTTCACCTGCAAGCGTTGGTTTTAGAATTACCTTTGCGTGGTGCAGCGCAAACCGATCATCACCCTTATTCTTATCACGATAAACGTACTGGCTTACGCATTCGTTTCGGGACGCTCCGGCAACTGGTGGTTTCCTGAACTGCGCAGTATGCTCGATTCAGGAGCTAATTTCAGCGGGCTTACCCTTGACGGGCAATGGTGGAGAATGTTTTCCTGTATGTTCCTGCATTTCGGCCCTGTTCACCTCGCGGTGAATATGCTGGCGCTTTACAGCCTTGGTGCCGACCTGGAAGATGAAATGGGCGGGATCGCATTCCTTTTCGTTTATTTCGCCTGCGGTTTATCGGCTTCCGTTTCCTCTTTGTTGTTCAACGATTTTGTGGTGAGCGCTGGCGCCTCGGGAGCTATATTCGGATTGTTCGGTGTGCATTTTACAGCGCTGTTATTCGGGGCTGCGCGCGGGCAAAAAGGGTTCATCCGGCATTTTTTTTCAGCGCTTATTATGCTCGGTATAAATCTCTGGCTGGGTTTTAAGTTCGATTTTATAGATAATGCTGCGCACCTGGGCGGGTTTGCGGGAGGGATCTTCATCGGCTCGGTATATCATATTCTTTTACGCGTTGAAAAAAATCGCCTGCTGGTGCTTTCATTCGCATCGGTGATCACGTTCATTGCAGGCTTTATTTTATTCATCACCATCCCGAAATTTCCGGCCTGGTATTACCGTATGTTCAGGAGTTATGTTGAGAACGAGCGGGAGGCCGATCGTGTGTTGCAGGACCGGGAACATGGGACAGATGATAATGCCTTTCATACACAACTGGAGGAAGCCAAACGCCTTTGGCAGACCAATCTCGGGATGGTGGATTCATTTCCCTATGCCACTGAAAAACTGGAAGCCGACCTTGACCACCTGCATAAATATGCGCTGCTGCAAAACCGATGGGTGGATCTGTACCTGAAGAGTTTGGAACACGACAGTTATCTTTTTCTCGACTCCCTCGAGTATGTGAGTTATGATGCCGCGCGCCTGGGCGCGCTTCACTATAAGCTCGATTTTTACGCCCCTCCCAAAAAGGAAAAGAAAGAACCCCGGCTGACCCCAACTACTTTTTATTATGATAAAGACTGGAATGAGACAAGCAGGTCGGAGGCGAAGTATTTTCGCCTGGCCGAGGTAGATTCATTGTTCAGGGTGAATGGCCCCGTACACGACTATTATGCAGATACGGTAACCCAAATGAAAGGCGATTACACTAACGATATCAAGGACGGGATCTTCTTTTATTTTTTTCATAACGGATGGTATGAATCGGCCGGGCGTTATGTGAACGATGAAAAAGTAGGGAAGTGGCAAAATTTTTATCCCAACAGGCAGATCCGGTCGGAGGAGCGTTATGACATGGGTAACCACCGCCTTGAAAACTTCTGGGATGAGAACGGGATACAATTTGTGAGTGATGGGAACGGGATATACTTTGAAAAATATGATGATGGAAAAATGAAGGAGGTGGGACGATATAAGAACGGGCTGCAGGACAGCACCTGGAAAGGCTTTTACCCGGATGGTAAAACAGAGTTTGTTGAACAATGGCAGGAAGGGAAATTGCTGGGCGGGACCCATACTACGGAGAGCGGCAAGATCGTTACGTACGATAAGGTTTACACCGAACCTCAGCCACTGATAGGCAACGATGCCTATATGAGATACATTAAAGACAACACGTATTACCCGGTTACTAAAACAAATTCATTACCCGAAGGGATACTGATCATAGAACTGACGGTTGACACGGACGGAACCATCACAGATATGCGCCCTTATACCAAGTTAGGTGCAGGATGCGAACAGGCAGCAATGGGAGTGATAAAAAGGGGATCTAAATTTCTCCCGGCAAGGCTCAGAGGGATACCTATTAAAGAGAAGACCCTCATCCCCTTCGAGTATAAGACCCACTAGGCCCAGGGTCAAAGCTATTTTTTTACGGGATTTATGGAATCGGGTGCCGCGCCCCATCATTTATGCGTACATCAAAAAAACGAACCCATGAACAACGTATTACTTTACTACTCGACCTCTTACCTTGCCATCAAGGCGATCTTTGCTCTCATATTGCTGGTGGCAGCCATTGTTCGCGCAGCTTCGCGTAACAGCAATTGAAATGGTCCAAAATGACCGGGGATCACCAGTTTGCCCTCCGGTCATTTCGAATCACTCATTCTTTACCTTGAATCCGATCTTTTTGCGCGGAGGATTTTCCGGCCGTAAAAGTTGTTTGAGGTAGCGGAATATCACCTGTATCTCACCTCCGTGCTTTGAAACATCCTTTTCCAATTCCTGTAACCTAATGAGTATCTCTTTGTTGCCCAGCGCAAGCTCGCGCAGGCGCGTATAGGTTCTCATGATCCGAATATTCACCTGTATCGCTTTTTTACTGTTAAGCACACTAGAGAGCATAAGCACACCGTGTTCGGTGAAAACGTAAGGGTAAAAACGCCTGCCGCCCCACCAACTTGAGGTCGCAATTTGCGACCTCAAGTTTTTCCATTCGTTGTCGCTTAGCTGGAACATAAAATCCGGAGGAAAGCGACCCGGGTTTCGTTTTACCTGCTCGTTCAATCGTTTGGTAGCAACATCGTACAACTCCGCCAGGTCCATATCCAACATCACTTTTTGCCCGCGCACTAGGTAAATTCGGTCCTCGATCTCCTTTTCCGTGGGAAGGTCATTCTCTTTTTCCATGAAATGATATTTTAGAACGAAGGCCCCTCACCAATGAGGAGCCTTCCGTTCAATTATTCAACATTTGCTTTTAAGCTTTGCTGAGGTGGCCCAGCATGAGCAGTTCGTTCACCTGCACTTCCACAAAGGAACGCTTGATCCCGTCCTTATCGGTGTAATCGCGACTGGTAAGTTTGCCTTCCACAGCTACACGGCTTCCTTTCTTCAGGTATTTTTCAACGATGTTGGCCGTTTTGCCAAAGGTCACCAGGTTGTACCACTGGGTCTCTTTCACTTTTTCACCATCCTTGGTTTTGTACTGCTCGCTTGTAGCAAGCGAGAATTTCGCCAGCTTTCTTCCTCCTTCGAGTGATTTCACTTCAGGGTTGTTACCGAGATTTCCGATCAACTGCACTTTGTTCCTCAATGTATTCATGACTTTTTTCGTTTTTTTATTGTTTATTGACTTTTGTTTTTCGTTGGCCTGGCTTTGCACAGGATTTTTTCATTTTTTGTTTTTTAAAAACCTGCCCGGACGGTACCATCCGGGACAGGTTCCGACCCGGACCTTAGTTTTTGCTGCCGAGCATAAGCAGTTCGCTTACCTGTACCTCGGTCACATAACGTTTGATCCCGTTCTTGTCGGTGTAATTGCGGTTCACGAGTTTGCCTTCAACGGCCACTTCGCTGCCTTTTTTGAGATATTTTTCAATGATCTCGGCTGTTTTGCCCCATGCGATGAGGTTATGCCATTGTGTTTCGTTCACACGTTCGCCTTTTGCATTGCGGTAGCTTTCATTCGTGGCGATGAAGAATTTCGCAAGCTTTTTTCCTTCTCCGAATGCTTTCACTTCAGGATCACCACCGAGATTACCGATCAATTGTACTTTGTTACGCAGGTTGTTCATGACTTTTGTTTTTAATTGTTAATTGTTTTTTTTTGTTTTACCCGCACATCATCGTGCACGGGATTCTTCTTTTTTTGTGCATACGTTCAAGGTGTACGCTTTACCTTTTTTGTTCGTCTCTCCGTTTTGTCTTTCCGGGTGGTGGCTGTGCGTTGCGTTTTCTGTGTTATGCTAACTGCTGTGCCTGTTTACCGTTAGGACTTGTTGGATTTGACGATGCAAAGGTGCGGTGAGCGGCAGGCGGGATTCGGTTATTACATACTTACAGGCGGATATTATTACTTGTAAGCATTTGTAATTGGATTTATTTTATACATTTGCCGGGCCTTGCCTTATTGGTAATGAAGAGGTTAAGTGAAGCATGTAGCCTATAGGGAAGCGTTAGAGTTATGTGCCTGCGTTGAGGAGCTAAAAATGAAAGTGGAAAGGAAAAACGTGTGGCCTACGCCCCCGCGAGTGAGTAAATATGCCGCGAGGGTTGTGCGACCGTGGTGGTGCGGAGCAAGGACATATTTACCCCCGAGCGCGGAGGCGTTCCAATAAAAAAACACAATCAAGATAAATGACCATGCATAAATCCTGTCCCGAATGCGGTGAGAAATTAAGCGGCCGCTCCGACAAAAAGTTTTGTTCCGACATGTGCCGCAATGCACATAACAACAAGCTGAACAGCGACAGCAATAACTACGTGCGTAACGTGAACAATATCTTGCGCAAGAACCGCAGGATACTGGAAGCCATGATACCTGACGAGACCGGCAAATCGACCCGCAGCAAACTACTGGAAAGGGGATTTGACTTCAATTACATTACCAATACATATAAAACGAAGAAAGGAACGGTGTATTATTATTGTTACGATTATGGCTACCTTCCGCTGGAGAATGATTGGTTCTTTTTAGTGAAGAAACGTGAAAATCCGCCCGCTGAGAAATAAAGGCACTGTATTTGCCGTTTGAACATTACCCTTGAAAAAAAGCCTGCTTATATTTTTAAGCCTTTTGCCTGCCGCACTCTTCGGCCAGCTTAAACCGGTTACCATTACCGCCCATGTGGTGGGTGAAGACCATAAGCCCATGAGCAACGTGATGGTGATCAACAAACGATCGAACCAGGGATTTATAGCCGAGATCGATGGCAGTTTTAAAACAGCCGTGCTGAAAACGGATACGCTCACTTTATTGTGCCGTGGATTCAACGACCTGCTCATTACCTTCAGGGACTCGCTGGAAAAGCAGGTATACCCGGTGACCATTATGATGAGGCGCAAAGTGTACCTGCCAAAGGATGTGAACATTTACCCACAGCAAAAAAATCATCCACCGGTACACGATAAAAAGGACTCACTGGCAAAGGATACGTTTGACGACTATTATTCAAGCGATGCTTACAAGCTGAAGCAGGTAACAGTATACGGGGCAAAAACGCCTGATGTGATACGAAAGGAAATTGACAGCCTTGGCGTGAGGAATACGGACGATTATAAAAGTTATAATTCAATGGGCAGTCCCATCACCGCTTTGTACGAGCGATTCAGCAAACGGGAGCAGGACAAACGGAAGGTGGCCGAACTGGAGAACGAAGACCGGAAAAAGGAGGTGCTGCGCGACCTGCTGGTGCTGTATGTGAGTTACGACATAGTGAACCTTACCGATGCGGAGTTCAATGAATTTTTGAATGGCCTTTATGTGCCCGATGAGGTTTTGAAGAATTACAATGATTACGAGTTGGGTGAGTTCATCAAGAAACAGTATATGTCCTTCCGCAGCTACAAAAAGCAGCAGTACGATTACCGCAGCACGCAGGAGAAATTTCACAAAGGCAATTGAGCCTTAGCCTTCCGCCAGCACCTTTTTATCCATTTGAGCACGAAGCCAGTCAAAGGCCTTCTTTTCATCGTTGAAGAGGCGGGTGGGGTTAACCGGTTTATGAAAGCGGATGAAGAAGTTACCGGTAAGACGCGTAGCGAGGGAATTAAGCACGAAGGCGCTTGCAACCAGCTGCCCGCGAAAAGATCCCGCTATCATGGTGCGCGCTTCGGTGGTGACTGTAAAATGAGTAGTGGCATCAAGCAATACCGCAAAAGGTTCTCCTTTTGAAAGTTTGAGGTGTGCATCATGCATTTGGAGTACATCACCCGCTTCGATCGTCTCCCCTTCATTTATCTTTAGCAGGATGATATTTTTATGGATGAGCCGGTGCGTGCACTTTTGTGTTTGAAGTGATCCCATACAGTGAAATTAGGTGTTTTCAAGCCGGGCCAGCAGTTTTTTCCCGCGCGACCTTATGGCTGCGGAACCGGATCGCATACGGTCTTCTATCTCGAGCCGTACCTCGGGCGACATCCCCGGATGTTGTTTGCAAAGGTTGGTCAAAATGGTCATGGCAAAAACTTTTACCGCAATTGGTTCATTGCAGGCATGAAGAAGATCAAAGCAGGCATGAGCGATATCTCCCTGCAGTCTTTCGGGAATTTGAATATCGCATAGTACACGCAGGGTATTTCGTTTTACCGAATCGTGAATACCTTCGGCACGCAGGTTCCGTATCATTTTTCCTATCCAGGGTTTGAAAAGCTGCAGGTCGTTTTTGGCAGTCCACGTTAGCACCCATGCGGCCCGTTGCGTTACCCGGTATTCATTACTGAAAAAAGCTTCCATGAGTTTGGCAAAGCGTTTGCTATCGCTTCCAATATAAGATACGATGCGCAGGGTTTGGCGTTTGGAATGTTCGGCCAGTAAGGCTTTACGGATGTTCATGATATAGCAAATATAATCTCCTCCGAATTATGAATAGCGAATTACGGGTATGAGTAAGATTTCTCTTTCGTGCTAACGCGATAAATTCCGGCACCCATTCGTAACCCGTTCTTCGTAAGTACTCATTTTTGTTCAATAATCTATTGGTCATTCGTGAATCGCTAATGCGATTTCGCAGTGCTGGGGTTTTTTAAGTATTTTTAGCCATCCCGCTTATTATGATCCCGAGGAAAATAAAAGTATTTGTCGCAGCAGCATGCCTGTTGCTGCCCTTGCGGTTGCTTGCCGGTTATAACCTCGATTCAATGATACGTGTACTGCCCGGTATGCCTGCCGACACCAACAGGGTGGTGCTTCTCAACCGCATTTCTGAAGCGTTGCGCTTTACCGACCAGGATAGCGCGGCCGTTTATTCCGATAGTGCCCGGTCACTTTCTGAAAAGCTGAACTTTAAAAGAGGGCTCCTGTATTCGCTGATGAACCTTGCGAATTACAATTCCATGCGGCATAAATTCAAAGTGGCGCTCGACCTTAACCTTAAAGCCCTGAATTTAGCCCAGGAGCTGAAGGAGGAAAAAGCGCAGGTGCGTATTTACCGGAGTATAGGCACCACTTACTACGGCATTCACGATTACGACAACGGCCTTAAAAATTACGAGGCAGGATTGAATATCGCTGAGCGGATAGGTTACCGGTCGGAGCTGCCCGCATTTTATTCCAACCTTGGCATCATGTGGCATTCGAAAAAAGATTTCGGGAAGGCAATGGAATACTACATCAAGGCCCTGAAGCTGGCGGATGCGAATAAGGATAATCGCAGCAGATCATACGTGATGAACAGCATGGGCAAATTGTATTTTGATATCGGTAAGAAGGACGAGCGCCCGCAGGATTTTGAGCAGGCCATCAAATATTACAAGCAATCCCTTGACCTGAAAAAAGAGATGAATGACAAGCGGGGAATGGCGAATACGCTCGGCAATATTGGCGATGTATTGATTGAACGCGGACGTTACAGTGAAGCGCTGGACTATTACAAACAGGGATACGACCTGGCGAAGGAAACGCTGTATAACGAATGGCTGGAGACGGGCTGCTTTAACATGTCGGATATATACGTTAAGCTGGGAGATTATAAAAATGCATACCTCATCCACAAGGAATATGTGGCGATAAAAGATACGCTTGAAAGCATAGCGGACAGGAAAGCGATGGCCGACCTGCAGGATAAATTTGATGATGAGCAACGCGACAAAACCATACAGCTTCAGCAAAAGGAGAATGAACTCCTGGAGGCCGAGGTAAAGAGCAGGAATAAAACACTGGTGTTCGCTTCGGCAGGGCTGGTGATCGTGATCGTATTCGCATTTTTCCTGTACCGCAGTTACCGCGAAAAACAAAAGATCAACATGGTGATAGAGGAGAAGAACAAGAACATCACCGACAGTATCATGTACGCGAAGCGGATCCAGACCGCTATTCTCCCCGCGCGCGAGCAATTCGCGCAGGCTGTCAATGATTTTTTCATTCTTTATAAACCTAAAGATATTGTAAGCGGTGATTTCTATTTTTTCACCGAGATGAGCGGTAAGGTCATCATCGCGGTTGCGGATTGCACCGGGCACGGAGTACCGGGTGCCTTCATGAGTATGATCGGGAACAGTTTATTGAACCGCATCATCAAAGAAAAAGGGGAGACCATTCCTTCGGAAATACTGAGCCAGTTGCACCGCGGTGTGAGTGAAGCGCTGCAGCAGAATAAGGATACCGAAACGCGTGATGGTATGGATATAGCTCTTGTGAGCATTGACCGTAAAGCAGGATCGATTGCTTACGCGGGCGCCAACCGAAATCTTTATTTTACAAACCAGGCCGGCATGCAGGAAGTAGCTGCCGACAAATCTGCGATAGGTGGTTTGCATTCCGAGAACGAGGTGAAATTCACTAACCATGAATTTGCGTTCGCCCCTGGCGATACACTTTACCTGAGCACTGACGGCTATGCCGACCAGTTCGGTGGGCCGGAAGGAAAAAAATTCAGGACCAAACGATTCAGGGAAATGCTCGGATCCATGGGCAACAAAAAAATGGAAGCGCAGCTAAACGAGCTGGAAAGCACCATTGATGGGTGGATGGGGAATAACGAGCAGCTGGATGACATACTCGTGATCGGGGTTAAGCTCTGATCGGCTCGTAAGATTTCCTTAAAGTGTATTTTCTCCGCACTTATTATCCCGGTAATTTCATCTTATGAAAAAATTCCTCCTTTTTACCTGCCTTTTATCTTTCATAGAGGCGCATTCACAAAGCGGGTTCATAAACATTACGGATAATGATACGTTCCCCGAATCATTCGGGACCGAGATGAGGGAGGCATTCCGGGAGCCGGCCTCTTTCAAATACCTGACGGTTTTTGCCGAGTACCTCGACAGCGCAGGCCGCTATGATCTTTCGCTTCTGAAAAATCTCGAGGTGCTGGTGGTTAAATTCTCTTTCGATCCTTCAAGCGGGGATACGGCACGCATTCCGTTCGTTAAAAAAACTCACGATGAAATGATGATGATCCAGGCTTTTCGGAATTGCCCGAAATTACGGGCGATCGTTTTTTCAATCGGGGAACAGATCTACTTAAGCGACCCCGAGAAAAAGGAACTCGGTCTTAATGGTGATAAGGAATACTCCGAAAGCGTGTACAAAAAAAGAGTAAAGGAAAACCTCCAAAATGCATGGAAGGATTTTGGAGATACCCTGCAGCAAAAATTACCGGGAATTAAATTGTATGCCTACGATTGGGGTTGGTGATCACTGAACAAGAAGCTTAGTTGCAGCAATGCACCTGCTGCCCGCTTCCACTCTTATAAAATAAACACCCGGCCCAAGCGATCCCTTATCCAGTATAAAGTTCCCGGTTCGCATCTTCTCTTTACGCACAAGCTTTCCGCTCGCGTCATACATCAGCAATTCCATTTCTTTAGGGAGCATTTCTCCGTTAAGCGTAAGAATGGAAGAAGATGTGAGTGGATTGGGGAATACCTGCAAAGAAAAGTTGCCGGCCCGGTCGTCTTCTATGCCACTCGATGCGGGTGGGTCGAATTCCCATACCGTATTCACATATGAACCATTCGCAGTTTCACCGCCAACGGCATATGCCTTTCCATTTAACACAAAAGCGGACCTGAAAACATTTCCTGTATCATTCAGACTTGTCATCGGCATCCACGTGTTGGAAGCCTGGTTATAGCGGTACAGGTCGTTGAGTTCCGTAAAATTATTCAGGTCCAGGCCGAGCCCGTAATAACCGTTAAGCCCAATGGTAAAGCCAACTCCTCCCATTCGCGCTGCACCCGGGTAATTTGCTTTTTGGGTCCAGGCATTGTTCACCATATCGTATTCCCAAAACTCATTGAGTGCCGAAGCCCCCGTGAACCCGCAGCAAGAATAGCCTTTGGTTCCGATGGAAAAAGAACATGTGGCAAACCGTACCGTTCCCGGAAAACTCGCTTTGGAGGTCCATGCATTGGCAACAGGATCGTATTCGTAGGTTTCATTCAATGCGCTGGTTTGCCCGCTGTCCAGCCCGTTCGAAAAATATCCTTTGCCATTATAGGTCATGTAACTGCTGGCGTAAACTGTTGCCCCGGGAAAATTCGCCTTTTGCGTCCAGGTATTTGCAGCAGGATCGAACTCGTAAAAATTATGATAAGCGGTGGAAATACCATCACCTCCCAACCCGCAATAGCCCTTCCCTCCACTCGAAAAAGAATACATGGCACCACGCTGCCCACCGGGAAAATTGGCTTTCTGCGTCCAGGCGTTGCCCGAATATTCCCAGGTATCATTCAATGCACCGGTGGAGATCAATCCACCCACCAGGTAACCCTTCCCGTTAATATCAAATGTGGCCGCTGCAATACGACCTGTAATAAAACTCTGTTTCTGGATCCAGGTACCTTGCGCATGAAGCAAGCAAAGCGAAAAGCAAAGAGCGGGTAAGGTGAGGAGTTTTTTCATGTGGTTCGATTTTTCTAACACCAAAAATAAACAATCAGGGCCAACTAGGCTGTAGAATATATTCCACTGCTAAAAAAAGAGCCGCATTATGCGGCTCCCTTCGGTCATGCATTCATTTTAGGTTTCGTACGCAAAAAATATTTCCGGCACACTATCCAGCCGGCACTGCAAAAAAGGATGAACCACCACAGCTGCACCAATCCCACCAGCATCATCTTTAGCACCTTCCAGCCTGAATTAAAAGCTGTAAGCATGCGGCTGCCAAGCCCGGGTTCGTAGGCATCAATGCTCTTTTCGCTGGCCACCCGCTCTTTCTTTACGGAAGGACGCTGGTATATAGCAAGAGTGATGGTACTGAAATTCACCTGCTCCATTAAAGAAAGGTCATTCACTTTTGTTTCATCAATAAATTGCTGTTTTCCCAAAACATTTTCTTCCCCGTTAATGGATTCATCCAGCTTCTTTCCTCGTTTATCGATATCAGTGATGATGCGCTGCTCATTTTTCCTCCATCGCTTTTGGTTGAGCTCATCCAGCATGAGTTTGAATCCTACATCATCGGCTTTTATGGTGCGGTGATCCATGAAATCGACCAGTTTCGCGATCTGCTTCAGCGTAGTGTCGAGCCGGGTATTCGGCACCCGGAGGCTCATGGTGTTCACTACGGTGTAATGCGTGGTCTCCAGTGAAGTATCCGGGTCAACGGCAACGGTGCTCACGTTATCCACCTGGCTCGACAACTCCGTGAATGTGACAAAGCCTCCTTCACGAACCACTATATCCTCGATCGAATAAGTGCTGTTTACCACGTTTTTTACCCTGAAGCGGATATCAGCCGCGCGGATGAATTTATGGAGTGAATCCTTCCCGTTCACTTTTGCCGCAGTGGAAGAAATGAAGGAAGATGCGATGGAGTCCAGCGCAGGTTTGTTCTCCATTTCCGTCTTTTCCTTTTCAAGGTAGGAATCCGGTTTTTGATCGAAGGCCTCATTGCGGTGGCCGCATGCAACCGTGAATATCATGATCGCGGTTGCTGTTAGGCTCTTTACGTTTTTCATAGCTGTTCTTTTTGAATGGTTAGTTTCCGTTTTCGTTCCTTGAAAGCAGGGAGGCCGTTTCCACCAGTTTGATGAACTCGGAGCGATATCCCTCCTTGTCGAAGGCGGATGCATTTTTTGCAATCATCAACACTTCATTATAATTGAGATCCCCCTTATACTTCGAATCACGTAACAGCATTCCGAATGCAGCAACAGCGGAAGCGAAGCGGAGATTTTCGGATGCCTCACCGAAGAAGGTGCCATTACCTTCGACCGGCTTCTCAAGTAGTATGCTTTGATCGCTGTGGATGGGCTTGTAACGGAATTTAAGTGTAAGCCATTCCCTGCCACCGTCCTTCACTTTTGTTTCCTGGTACTTGAGCGGTATATTTTTCACTTCATCCGAACCTGCCGGAATGATCTCGTATAGCGCGGTCACTGTATGGCCTGCACCCAATTCACCTGCATCCTTCTTATCGTCCTCAAAATCCTTACTGCTCATTACACGGTCTTCATAGCCGATCAGGCGATATTCGCCCACCATCGCAGGATTGAACTCCACCTGTATCTTCACATCTTTTGCAATGGTGAACATATTCGCACGCATCTCCGTCACAAAAACCTTTTGCGCCTCCTGTATGTTATCGATATAGAAATAATTTCCGTTGCCTGCATCGCTGATATCTTCCATACGCGAATCCTTGTAATTCCCCATCCCGAACCCGCAAATGGTGAGATAAATATCGTCCTTGCGTTTTTCTTCTATCCGGGTTACAAGATCGCCTGTTGACGAGATACCGACATTAAAATCCCCGTCAGTGGCGAGGATCACACGGTTATTCCCTCCTTTAATAAGGTTTTCCTTTGCAACTTTATAAGCGAGTTCAATTCCTTCACCCCCGGCCGTTGATCCGCCTGCATGCAAATTGTCGAGCGCTTTATAAATGGTCGCTTTTTCACTTGCCGGGGTGGAGGGCAGCACCAATCCTGCTTCGCCAGCATAAGTCACAATGGCCACCCGATCCTTTAATGAAAGATTTTCCACCAGCATTTTCATGCTTTTTTGTAAAAGCGGCAGTTTGTTGGGATCATCCATTGATCCTGAAACATCAATTAGAAAAACAAGATTACTTGCTTTCAGGTGCTCGTAATCGAGCTTCTTTCCCTGTATCCCGATGTGCACCAGCTTGTGTTTTTTATTCCAGGGACAATCACTTAACTCTGTTGTGAACGAAAAGGGTGTGTCGCCCGTGGGTTGAGGATAATTGTAGCTGAAATAATTCACCATTTCCTCGATCCTTACTGCATCTTTTGGCGGGAGCTGGTTATCGAGCAGGTACCTGCGTACATTGCCATATGATGCCTTGTCCACATCGATGGAAAAAGTGGAAAGCGGCTCCTGCATCACATTCTTGAATTCATTCTCTTTAATGTGGCTGTACTCCTCGGTATTGAGGTCCTTGACACCCGTCTCTTTATTTTTATCGGCACCACCCTCGCGCTCCTGTTCTACCGGGACCTGTCTTAGGCCTGACATTGAATCGGTTTGTTCATTCATACTTTCTTTTTCCGAAGCGCCCCCGCAGGCGGCCAGCGCGCTTACAAAAAGGAAAAGCGCCATCCAGCGGCACATGCTTTTCCAGGATCGATCTGTCTTCATTTTCTTTTGGTTTTTAGGTTTGACCCGAATGATTTTTTTACGATGATGAGCAAACCTACGCGCATCCATACCCCAAGCGAAGAAAAGCGCCTGTAAAGCCTTTGCATAACATTTGTAAAACGGACAATGATCTACAAATCCCTGGAAAGTAGGCGCTTGTGGCACGGCCGGAATAAGAGAAAAGTTCCCGGTTCAATTGCAGGTATTATGGGTAACGCATATTTTTTGCGTCATTCTTTATGTAAATCGGCTACATTTATATCTACTAACTGTGGAACAGGAAAGCGAATATTTCGATCTGCTGAAAAAGGAAGTGGCGGCCGCTTTCCGCAAAAGTTTCCCTTATTGCACCAATCCAATTGAAGAGTGGAAAGGCCAGGAGATTGCCGATTTCCAGGAAGAATTGCTAAGGACCGTTAAAGGGCGCATCAGCGAAAAGTGGTTTTATACGCATATAAAGTCCAAAGGCGAAAAACTTCCGGCAGGCCCTTTTTTTTACTCACAAATTCATT
>DATDFI010000410.1:0-2324 GCA_036522695.1 Bacteroidia bacterium
TATTGCCCCGGAATGTGACAGCAAGATAACGAGGAGTGCCCGGAAAATTTTGCTTTTGCGCCCAGGTGTTGCTCCCGGAGTTGAATTCCCAAACATCCCTCAGTTTGTTAACAGCATCTTTCCTGCCGCAGCAGATGTAACCGAAGCTCCCGTTCACAAAGACACTTGCGCCCATGCGCCCGGGACCGGGGAGATTGGCTTTTTGTGCCCATGAATTTCCTGCCGGATCATACTCCCAAACATCGTTGAGATAAATGTTATTATTGTCGATGCCGGTTAGGACATAGGCCCTGGTGGTGACAAAAGATGCGCAGTATTGCCGCAAGGAGCAGGGCATGCTTGCCATTTGGGACCACGAGTCCGTTCCCGGTTCATATCTCCACAGGTCGTTGGTGAGGGAGAATCCCACCTGCATGCCCGTCCCGAAATACATGTAATTGCCAATAGTGAATGCCGTACCATCGTCACGTCCCGGGAGCGGGAAGCTGGCGCGCGGGGTCCAGGGCTGGGCCGTTAAAAGTGCGGGAAGGAACAGGAGGATGCAGAGTGAAGTGCGCATGAAACCCGAACGCGATGAGAAGAGAAAAAGTATATGCAATAAAAAAGCCCCTTTCGGGGCTCTTATCATTTATTTCAATCCTTTGTCGTTGGCAACCATTTCCGCACCGCATGAAGGACATTTGCCGGCCGCATCGCCTTTGCCGCACGAAGGGCCCATAGGGCAAACGTAAGCGGAAGCATGCTTCGTAGTGTCGGTTTTGGTAGTGTCTCCACCTTTGTTGTCTTTTTTGTCGTTATTTCCACCGCAGGAACTAACGGAGATCGCACCGCAGAAGAGAAGTGCAACGCTGGTAAACAGGATCAGGGTTTTTTTCATGGTGTTGTTTTTGTTTTGGTTATTATTTTCTGTTGAGTAATTCGGATTCAAGCCTGCGGATGGTCACATCCTTTTCGGCTAATTGCAATTTAAGCTTGGCGATCTCCAACTGCAGTCCTGCGATCAGTTTCCGGTTCTCCTCATCCGAATCGCCCCAGATGTTCACATTGTAGTAAGGTTCCAGGTTATGATCAAAACCGTATTGCTGGTCGCGGAAAAAACTGTATAAAGGTATGCGAAGCTCTTTTGAAATGGCCTCCAGTGTTCTTATCTCTATGGAATTGGTCTCGAATGCATGATCGAGTTCGCTCTCGGTAAGGTTAAGGTACTTGGCCAGCTCTGCATAGGTATGTTTCTTACCTTCCAGTATGCGCAGAACTTTATCCTTAAGGGTCATAAATTCATATTTATCGGGTAAAAGTAACTATTATTTTACTTCACCCTTGAAGCTTTTCTGGTAGTCTTCCCAGCTCGTGGTTTTATTGGCTTCGTCACCAAAATATTTCAGGATCATCTCGAAGGTCTTTGCATCCTGGTAACCGGGAATGGCCTGCAGTATGCCGTAATTCTCATCCATGTAAACGCCCGTGGGGTACGACATCTTATTGCTGAGCAGCGATGCTGCCAGCTGGTGCACCGAGCGGGGGTTTGCGGGGTTGGGATTCACGAAAGTGAAATTGTTGAACACTACCGTGTCCTTCATCTCGGCATCCAGCTTAACCGCATAATATTTTTCATTCATGTATTTGGCAACGGCCTCATTCTCGAAAACATCTGCATCCATTTTTTTGCACCATCCGCACCATTGGGTGTATACGTCAATGTAAATTTTCCGGGGATGTTTCTTCATCATTTCCACCGCTTGTGAAAAGGTATACCATTTTATACCGGTGCTTTTTTTCTCTCCACCGCTGGTGTTTTTTCCGGCAGGGGTAAAGCAAAATACAGTACAAACAAGAAAAACAGCGAGAACAGGGACCAGTATTTTTTTCATGCGTTAAATTATTGGAGGAATAAAGTTACAATATGGATAAAGGATGTGCAAATGATACTGGAGCGGTACAGCCTGCTGCATGGGGCCGACCGGCCCCGCTTGCGTTCGTTCCTCACTTAATCGGGGCTATTTTGAAAGGGCGGCATTCCATTGCACCGGTGTTTGTGGATAACATTTATCAAATACCGAATGGCTTGTAAGTTGGGTTTATGTTAAATCCGGAAAGCAATTGGAATACTTGATTCGTATTTAACTCACATGATTTTTCTATCCACTTTTTGCTTGTCCAAAAAGTGGAGCAAAAAGGACAGTCCCTCGGAGGCGCCCGCCATCCCACCAGCTAACCCGAATGTGCCCACTTGCCGTGCGCTTCCGATTTTTCACGCTTGCCTCCGCAAAAGCCGATCCGTCAGTAAAAAATCGGTAGGCGCCCTTGTCGCACGGGCTAACGGT
>DATDFI010000411.1:0-3015 GCA_036522695.1 Bacteroidia bacterium
ACAAGGTAGGAGCGGTGCAGGCGATAGAACTTATCGGCCGGTAGTTTTTCCTCCATCCCCCGCAGTGTGATATGAACGGTGTAGCGTTTGTCGGTGGTGAAAATATTTACGTAATCGCCCAGGGCCTGTATGTAAATGATGTCCTTGATGCGGATCTTAGTGAGTACAGAATTGGACCGCACGAAAATATAATCCTTTCCCTTCTCGTTCACTTCCACTTTCTGCTCGTTGCTTTCAAATAATTCTTTCGCGCGCGATACCGCCACCATGAACCGTGGCAGGGTGACCGGCTTCACAATGTAATCCGCCACGTTGAGTTCAAAGGCTTCCACCGCGTAATCCTTTTTTGCAGTGATCAAAATGATGATAGGCCTTTTCTCCAGGTTCTTGATCAGTTCTATCCCGGTCATTCCGGGCATCTCCACATCGAGGAACACCAGGTCGACCGGTTCTTTTTGCAAATAGTTGAACGCTTCCACAGGACTGGAACACTCTTTCTTTAGCGTAAGAAAATCCACCTGCGATATCAGATGCCTGATGACGGTGCATGCGAGCTTATTGTCATCTACCACGATACAGTTCATAAATTTTGGCTTTTAGTTAACTGGTCCCTGAAGTGTGAACGGTCACATTGTTTGTACACGATACAGAAAAATCATGCCATGAGGATCGCGCACCATGCATGAAAAAAGGGCGGGGAAAGAAAAGAAGCATGCGCCCCAGTGTGTGGAATTATGTCCCCACGCGAAATAATGAAATATTCCCGGGATAAAATTACCGCTAAGTTCTCCCGTCATTTTTCTTTTTCGATTGCAGGCTGGTTTTCATCGCCCAACTTTTCATCACGCGGTCGCTTATCATTTTAGCCTGCGATTTTCCTGTCCTGGCCCCGCTAAAACCGCGCTTAACGATTTGAAAAAACCGGCACGCGTTTACGATGTAATTTTTCACCCGATTCTGACTGAAAAAACAATTTTATGAGAACTTCCGAACGCACCATTCCTTCACAAGCGGTGAAGGGCAATATTCCCATCGTGGCCGGCTCGGCACGGGTATTCGGGAATGAACTTAAAAATCTTTACTGGCTCGAAAACCACATGCAGGTGTTGCTGCCCATGCTGCAGGAAACGGCCTCTTCCGAAGAATTGTCCGAAATGCTACTCGATCGCATCGAGGTCGCATCGGCACACGCAAAAAAATGTGTGGAGATATTCCGGACCATAGAGATGAAACCCGAGCCGAGGAAAAGCCAGGGTATTGAGAAAACACTTATCGAAGCCGGGTCGGTGAAAAATATTCCCGAAAGGAACAAGGAAATGGACGAGCGCATCGTATCGTGGCTCGACCAGGTGGACCGTTATTCCCTGCTGATCTGTTCAAGGCTCTTTGGTCTTTCGCGTTCACTGGCCAACCCGCTTGTTACATCTCTCGTGGCCGAACTTTTGCAGGAAAAGGAAGAAGGTCACAAGATCTTATCTGCCTTAGGGCCCGAACCCGATGAGGACGATGATGAATATGACAACTTCAGTTCTGAATGATCCAGCTTCAATGTCATGTTGTGCTTAAAAGATAAAACCCTGCTCATTACGGGCCGGCTTACTTCACTGGGGAAAGCGTGCCTGCAGGCGGCCTCGAACGCAGGCGCTAATATAATCGTGGCCGGTGATGCCGGTTCGGGAGGCCGCTTCGTTGAAGGATCGAAAGGGATGAACGCAATTTTCTTTCCATGCGATCTTTCGGAGCCGGGTGAAGTTGGAGCGGTGATGAGAAGGTCGGCCGGGCTTTTCGGAAGTATAGATATTGTTTTGAACAATAATGTTTTTTACGGTTCTTCTTCATTTCAATATTGCCTCGAATACGAATTGGACCTCTTGCGTGCGCAAGGGCAGGGCAACATCATAAATATTTCAGCTTTCATCGGGCAGGTCGGGAAAGACGCTTCAACACATTATGTCACCGCGAGGCATGGCGTGCCCGGGTTTCATTCGTCCACTTTGCTCGAGTATTCGGCAAGAGGTGTACGTATCAATGCCATAGGTCCCGGTTTTACAGGAATACCCTTCGGTGCGGGAGGTAGATCCTTGCGCATTCAGAAGAAAGAAAATGCGGAAGGTGGAATGACGCATGCAGAGCAGGCCCTGTCGAACCTTTTTATTTTTCTCGCGTCTACGGATAGCGCTACGGTTTTCGGCACAACACTCGAAGTGAACAGCGCGGTGCCCTCTCCCCAATTACTGAAACGCATGCGCAGGGGCCGTGGACATTTTCATTTTCCCGGCATGCTGTGAGCGCCCACCCGCTGCAGGTTGAGCAGGTTGGGTTTGAAATTATTTTTCTTTACGCTTTCGTAAAGCAATGCTACCCCGTAACAATATTTACTGATGGATCCTTCACGCACATGACGGCTTTTCATGAGCGAAATGATCGGTGAAGGCGCGGCCTTTTCCTGTTTGACCTCAGCGATCACAAGGGCCGGGAAATTTTTCTCTTTATCGTCATTTTTGAACTGGAGGTTGATGTCGAGCGTAACCCTTTCCTTCGACTTGCGGTTGACCAGGGTAATGCGTGAGCAATTCGACCACAACTTCGGGAAGAGGTGTGCCGCCTTGAAACCCGTTTTCTCGCCCAGGAACATTTCCGCTTTCCCGTTGATGGTCCGGCTCACTTCTTTTGCCTTTATCCTGTCCTTGATCGTCCGTCCTTTGTTATTCTTGAATTTTATCTCGAAAAAATGCAGGCTGGAATCCACGTATATACGGTGCCGTACTTTATATCGGCTGGGCCGACCGCGATGATGATCGTGATACATGCTGAAATTGCAGGTATCGTAGTAAAGTGTTTCATAGCGACTGGCCCGTACCCCGTTCACTTCCAATACCCGGTAATGGGGTGCGATCAGTTGGAGAAGTTCACCGAGATGTTCTACCCGGAAAACGAATTTGGTGTCGGTGCGGTTCATCAGCGCCACACTCTCCATCTCCGACAGGTCAATGGGGTCGAAAACTGCAAGGCATT
>DATDFI010000412.1:0-2146 GCA_036522695.1 Bacteroidia bacterium
ATAACCAACGGGTAAATGTTTCCAGTTGGGAAGCAAAGCATTTTTCGGATCGCGGAACATGGTGCCCACGTTGGTGGCATGATCGATGCTGGAATAAAAATCGGTGTAATCCCCAACTTTAACGGGCAACAGCATTTCGGCATCCCGCATGGGTACGATGATCTTTGCGCGATGATCGGCATGATCGCGCAGTTCTTTATTAGTCGCATCCAGCAATTCGGAAACGATGCCGCGCAGCTTGCGGCATTGTTTTTTTCCGAGCGCGAGTAAGGGATTGAGATTATCGCTTTCAAAGATGATGAGGTTCACGCTCATCTCGCGCAGGTAACCGTTGGCGGCCGCTTCGGCCAGGTCGAAAATATATTCGCCTATGGCAACGCCCATGCGGGGCTCTCGCTCCTTGGTGCGAAAAATTCCGAAAGGCAAATTCTGTATAGGGAAATCCGAATCCTTCTTTACTTCTATCCAGCTTTTCAGCTTTGGGTCGTTGGCTTTGATCATAATGCGTAAAAGTAAATTTTTTTGCCCGGATATGAAGTTTTGAAATCCCTGCGTCCTTAGAATATGAAAATGGTGGTTTTTTTAGTGATGATCTCTTCTATTTGCCTTTCGCAGACTAAAACAAAGGCGGACACGGCCCTAAATTCAAATAAAGATTCGATTTTGATAATTGGTTGTGATTTCCCTGAGATCGAAACAGCAGAGTTCCCTGGAGGCTTCCCAGAGCTTTATAAATACCTGAAAAGAAATTTGAAATACCCTGTTCAGGAATGTGTGTCTGGAAGTGTAGTTGTTTCATTTATGGTTTTAAGGGATGGTAGTATTTCTGATGTGAAAGTGGTAAAGGGAATACAGTGTTGTAAGGCTTGTGATGATGAGACACTCCGGGTTATAAGAGAAATGCCAAAGTGGAAGCCTGAAAAACGCAACGGGATACCGGTAGATCAAAGGTTTTGCGTGCCGGTAAAGTTTTAAAAGAGGAGATTTTTTATTATTCGCGGCATATTTCCTGGGATACGGCATTCCCGCCCGGTTCGAATTGCAAGATTATTAGTGCATTCATCAATGCAAAGTTACCAACCATCGAAGCGTTGGGCATTCCGTCTTTCGTATGACGTAACTTGGGTCTGTGAAAAAACTCGCCCTTATCTCGATAGGCCTTCTGCTCGCGCTGCTTTCGTACGGGCAAAAAACGGGCGCACGAACTAAACCGGAGCCGGTTTATGATATGAATGACGTGGATACGCAGCCCATGTACCCGGGTGGGCTTGTCGCGCTGGCGCAATTCTTTAAAAATAATTTGCATTTGCCGGCCGACAGTAATAATACCGACCCTGAACTTTCGTTTATCGTAGAGAAGAACGGGCAGGTGCTCAACCTTAAAGTTGTCCGCAGCGGAAAGAACTACGAGGATGCAGCGAAGGAATTACAACGGCAAATGCCCAATTGGAGTCCGGGTAAAAAGAATGGAAAGGCGGTGAAGGTGAGGTATCATATTGCACCGCATTTAAGCAAATGATCAGGCCAGCTTTTTGATCGCGATCACCCTTTCATTTTTCTCGGTCACATGTAATTCTATTTTCATTCCTTTCTCTACCAGCCTGAAGATCTCGGGGGTGATATCGAATTCGTTTTTCTGGAACAGCAGGCGGTGCGATTCGTTGAACTTTCCCTGGTTAACAATGCGTTTGCCTTCAACCACACCGCTGGCCACTTTCTTTTTCCCGCTTTTAAAATCTTTATTGTAATTGAGCAGGAAGCGCACAAAGTACCAGGCCAGCAAGCCGCCAGCAAGCCCGCCCACACCGTTAATTATCTCCAATAAGGTTTCCTGCCCTTTGAACTCAGCATTACAATAGAATACGATCACGGCTACCGCAGCAAGTGCAGGCAGCACCACCATTAGATTTATTTTCATTTCCTGTGCAGCGCGTTTTTTCAGGCGATCGAGTTCCTGCGGGGCCAGGGGAGCGGAAGTGTACTGTATGCCGGAGTATTCCATAGCGATATTTTTACGAAGATAAGGATTCGTTTTACGAAAGGATGGCAGCTAAGGTTCGTGCTTCTTTGGGGACTGTCCCCATGCACTGCCAACAGCGCAAACTAAACCCGACCGTAATGTAAAGCCTGCCCGAACCGTTTCCCG
>DATDFI010000413.1:0-4246 GCA_036522695.1 Bacteroidia bacterium
GGTTACTAATGATATTGAAAGGCGCGTAAATGAACATTTAGAAGGTAAAGATCCAAGATCCTATACTTATTCCAAAAGGCCGATAGAGCTGGTATATTTCGAAATATTTCAAACGCCCAAAGAAGCGATCGAATGGAAAAAGAAAATTAAAAAGTGGTCGAAGGCAAAAAAGGAGGCCTTGATCCTTGAAAATTGGGAAAAGTTGCAAGAACTTTCAATATGTAAGAATTTCTCCAGTCATTTATTTTACAATGAAAGAATGAGTTTAAATTCAAGATCGTAACAAGCTTAGGTAATGCCGGGCACGGGTCACCCTGAGCAGCTTGTCCTGAGCGGAGCCGAAGGGCAGTCGAAGGGTGTAGCGAGGGGAAACAATGCCAGCGCCACATCTCTCGACTGCGCTCGAGATGACGAACGCGCGGTTAAGAATAAATAAGGGTCGGTCACCCTGAGCAGCTTGTTCTGAGCGGAGCGAAGTGCCCAGCATGATAGCCCACAATTAATAACAATAATAACCATGAACACACCAACTATAAAAACGTTTGGAGAACTTAAGAAGTCGGGTTACAAACCTAAAAGCATACGCGATGAATTACGCAGTAACCTTTTGCAAAAAATAAGCAAGGGAGAAAGAACATTTGAAGGTATTCACGGCTTTGATGAAACTGTGATCCCCGAGCTGGAACGGGCTATTCTTTCCCGGCACCACATCAACCTGCTGGGTCTGCGCGGCCAGGCCAAAACACGCCTCGCACGCATGATGGTGAATTTACTGGACGAGTGGATCCCTTTTATTGAAGGTTCGGAGGTGAATGACGATCCTTTCGTGCCGCTCTCATATTATGGCCGCACAACGCTTGCAGAAAAAAAGGACAGCACACCCATTGCGTGGCTTCACCGCGACAACCGCTTTTTTGAAAAACTCGCCACACCCGATGTGACCATCGCGGATCTTATCGGTGACGTGGATCCCATCAAAGCCGCTAACCTCAAACTTTCGTATTCCGATGAACGTGTGATCCATTTCGGGATGATCCCGCGCGCCAACCGCTGCATCTTCGTGATCAACGAACTGCCCGACCTCCAGGCGAGGATACAAGTGGCGCTTTTCAACATTTTACAGGAAGGCGATATACAGATACGCGGGTTCCAGCTGCGCTTCAACTTCGATATACAATTTGTGTTCACTGCGAATCCCGAAGATTACACCAACCGCGGCAGCATTGTTACTCCTTTGAAAGACCGCATAGGCTCACAAATACTCACGCACTACCCGGAAACAATTGCGATAGCGCAAAAGATCACGGAGCAGGAAGCAAAGCTGGATGAGGCGCAAAAGAAGAATATCAGCATCACACCGCTGGCCATGGAACTCATCGAACAGATCGGTTTTGAGGCGCGCAAAAGCGAGTACATCGATACCAAGAGCGGCATAAGTGCACGCATGAGTATTTCGGCCTTCGAAAACCTGGTGAGCAGTGCCGAGCTGCGCATGGCCCGCAATAAACAGAAAAAGACTTCGGTGCGGCTGAGTGATTTTTCGAATATCGTTCCGGCCCTTACCGGGAAAATGGAGATGGCTTACGAAGGCGAGCAGGAGGGCGCGCGCAAGGTGGCACATCACATCATTGGCGCAGCAGTAAAGAGTTTGTTCGAGCGGTATTTCCCAAAAGTGCCCAAACTGGAAAAGCAAACCGTTCGCGGCATTTACCAGGACCTCATCGATTGGTTCGTAGAGCAGGACGAGGATTTTTCATTGGGAGATACGTTGGATGATAATGCCTACCGGAAAAAGTTGAATTCGATCCCGGCACTGAATGCCATCGTGGAAAAGTACCAGCCCGATGCGGAAGGCGATGAAAAATATTTTTTTGCAGAACTTATTTTATGGGGATTGGTGGAAAGCAAAAAGCTGAGCCGCATCAAAGTGGCCGAGGGCGTAAGCTTCCGTGATGAGCATAGCGACTTTTTGAAGAATATGTAAAAGGTTAAATAAAAAGCCGGGAAGCTCATCGCTTCCCGGCTTTTTAACTGCGCCCGGGCGCCCTTCGCAAGGCTCCGGGTGACATTCTCACTAAATAATTCACTCCACCACTATCCTCTTCACCAAAACTTTTTCCCCCGCGCGCAGGCGAACAAAATAAACTCCCTTGTCGCGCATGCTTAGATCGATCACAGTTGAACTTTCAGGAGCCAGCGCACGCGTTTCGATCACCTGGCCCAGTGTATTTATGATCTGCATTTCCATAGGACCCACAAAATTATCACCCGTAAAATTCAGGTCGAGCGTAAGATGGTCCTGCACGGGATTAGGATAAAGAGAAACCGCATTTTCATCCAGGATATGCTCCTGCACTGCATCCATGGTGCGGGTAGCAAGTGAATCGGGTTCGTGTTCCTGCGCACGTGCCACTCTTGGGTTGGGCGAAAGCTTGCACACGAAATAATCGGTGTGACCAAAACCACTTAGAGTGGAACTGCCGAAGGAGCCACCGCTCAGCATGGCGCCCGTAACATACACGTTGTTGCGCACATCGCCACAAACCGCGTTACCCGATTCGTAACCGATGCTTTCAGGAGCATCAATGGCGCCTCCCGCAACAGTGGCCCACAAAAAATTCCCACTCATATCCATGGCCGCAATAAAAATATCGGAGCTGTCTGCCGCCTTTCTACCGATAGCGCCAAATTGCGCAAGCCCACCGAACTGCCCGGTGATATACACTTTATGGTTGGCACACGCAATGCCCCGCGCACGGTCGAGCATCACTCCGCCTGCGCTTCTCACCCACTGCACGTTTCCATTCACATCATAACAGGCCACAAAAATATCGGCCATGCCGCTGGAGTAAACACTTAAATTATCGAATGTAGCTCCGTCATTGAATTCACCGGTAACAAATACGTGACCGCTGTTGTCCAGCGCGAGCGACCAGCCCACATCGTCATAATTTCCGCCCCCGGTGCGCACCCACTGCAAATAACCGCTGGTATTGTATTTCGCAACAAACGAGTTGTAATAAGTGCCGGGGCTCGAGAGCACTTGCGTACCGATGTGACATCCGTTCGAATAAAGCCCGGTGATGTAAACGTTGCCGCCCGCATCGCATGCAATCGACTTGGCCTCATCACGACCCACGCTGCCGGCCCTGCGCACCCACAAAAAATTTCCGCTCGCATCGTACTTCGCCACGAAAATATCATTGTCGCCAAGGCTGGTCACACTCATCGCATTGTTGCCGAACGTAGCGGTACCGCGGAACAAACCGCAGATGTAAACGTTGCCGGCCGCATCGTACGAAATGCCCATTGACTTATCAAAGTCATAACCTCCCGCACGCCTTGCCCACAGCAGCGCGCCATCCATGGTATACTTCGCCACAAAAATGTCGCTTGAGCCCTGGGTAGTGAGCGTAAAGGGCGTTCCATCGAAATGGATAGGCTCGTTGGTCCCTTCTATCACTCCCGTTACATAAAGGTTTTTATTGTCGCAGGCGATCCCTTCGGCATAATCACCGGCATAGCCCCCGGCCGATCGCACCCATTGGAGCGCGCCTGATGGAGAATATTTGGCGAAAAAAATATCGAAGTTGCCGCGATTGGGGATCGAGACGTTGCTGAACACCGCATTTCCCTCGTATCGCCCGGCCGTGTACACGTTGCCGGCACTGTCGGTTGTAACTCCGTAACCGTAATCGTAGGCGTTAAGTCCGCCTTTCTTGGCCCAGTCGAAATTCTGGGCCTCAACATCAATGAATACTGTACTCAATAATGTAAACAGGTAAAACTTTTTCATTCATCACATTGTTTTTAGGGACCATCCTTTCTCTTTTTTAGGATGATCTCTTGTTAAACATCAAGCCCCACGGCCTTACCATTTTGGTACTTCAAAAGTACATCCGGTGAAAACGCTTCGAAAATTTTTTAGTTAAGTGAAGAGGTTCGGTAGCCGATGGAGGGGAAGTGAATGCTGAATCACCGGCTTACGGAACCGGGATAAATAATTACGTGTTTAGTCATAAATAAAAACAAGTTTGGACTCGTGAAGTATTTGCTTTCCCGGTGCGGGTCCGTATTCCGTGCACAGCACTTGCTCCAACAGGCCTCCATCATATATATATTCTTCGCTAAGGATCAGCCCGTAATTCAATTCCGTATTCCCTCTTTTGATCGTGGCGCTTCGCTCAGAATGGGTGAATCGCCCGCTGGAATCCCGGGATGACACAAGCTTTAAAAAAAACCTGGT
>DATDFI010000414.1:0-2769 GCA_036522695.1 Bacteroidia bacterium
CAATGGAGCAAAAGGTATCGCTTGCACGATCGGTTGGCGACCAGCCCACGGCAACTGCATTGTAATTATCGTAGATCAGCTCATTTGCATCCGGGTAATGGTCCCAGATAAAGTCCCGAAGCCAGAGCGCAGTGTCGCGTATGTCCTTATTGAAAGGCTTGAGAAATTTAACGAGGTCTTTTTTTTCTTCTTGGGGCATGGCTTATTCCTTTTGAATGGGTCAGGGAAATAAAAGAAAGAAATTAAATGGAGAAAGGAATACCCTTACGCTAATTCCATCTGCAATTTGTTCAGGCTGCGGTACAAACCGCCTTCCTTCAGCATCAATTCTTCGTGGGTCCCGCTTTCGCGCACTTCGCCTTTATCGATCACGATGATCTTGTCCGCTTTGCGGATGGTGGAGAGGCGGTGTGCGATCACGAATGAAGTGCGGCCCACCATAAGCTTATCCAGCGCTTCCTGCACCACGCGCTCGCTTTCCGAATCGAGTGAAGAGGTGGCTTCATCGAGGATAAGAATAGAAGGGTCCTTTAAAACAGCCCGTGCAATGGCAATGCGCTGGCGTTGTCCACCGGAGAGTTTTACCCCCCGTTCACCTACCAGCGTTTCGAATTTTTCAGGAAAGCTCATGATGAAATCGTAGGCATTCGCTTTTTTTGCGGCTTCAATGATTTCTTCCATGCCTGCCCCCGGCCGGCCATAAGAAATATTTTCCTTGATGCTTCCCCCGAACAGCAGCACATCCTGCGGAACCACGGCCATATTGTTACGCAAACCGGTAAGTGAATATTCCCGGGAGTCTTTTCCATCAATAAAAATATTGCCTTGCTGCGGATCATAAAAGCGAAGCAGCAGTGATACAAGAGTGGATTTCCCGGAGCCGCTCGGGCCAACGATAGCGATGGTCTCTCCTTTGTTTGCGTTGAAGGAAATATTTTTCAGCACGGGGAAATCGGTGCGGGAGGGATACATGAATGCAACATTTTTCAATTCCACGTTGCCATTTATCCGTGGGAAATTCTTCTGTGCATTCAGCTCGATCTCTTCCGGTGTTTCCTCGAGTATTTCAAAAACACGTTCGGTGGCCCCCAATGATTTTTGGATCTGGGCATACAGTTCAGCGATCCCACCGAAAGATGCTCCAACAAATGCTGAGAACATTACAAAGGAGAACATGTCACCTACCTGCAAACCCTCGGTAATGGCCAGGTAAACCCCGAACCACACTACCGATACGATAGCCCCGAACAGGCAAAAGATAATGAAGGAAGCAAAGGCCCCCCGGTAGAGCCCGGCCCGGATAGCTTTCTTCACGATGTCCAGCGTGCTTTTTGCGTAACGGGCATTTTCAAAAAACTCATTCGCAAAAGCTTTTACGTTCGAGATGCCAAGCAAGGTCTCTTCTACAATGGTATTAGAAGATGCAATAGTGTCCTGTACTTCCCGTGAAGTTTTACGGATAAACCGACCGAAGATCACCGCTGCAATGGCAACCACCGGCACAATACAAAGCATAAGTAAAGTAAGGTGCACCGACAGAAAGAACAGCCATATCGTTCCACCGATAATGAGAATGAACTGGCGGAGGAATTCGGCAATGGTGGTGGTAAGCGTATCCTGTATCTGGCTGATGTCAGTGGAGATCCTGCTGTTAAGTTCTCCCACACGCTTTTGCACAAAAAAACTCATCGGCAAAGTGATGAGATGAGAATAAACGGCCTGCCTAAGGTTCGCGAGCGTGTTCTCGGTATAATTCACAAAAAGATAGATCCGGAAAAAAGAAAATACGGATTGGCATATCAAAACAAGAAGAAGGATCAGTCCGATCTGTTTTGCTTTGGAAAGGTCATGGTCGGCTATCGTATTGATAAGCTTCCCCATCATGGCCGGGAACAAAAGTGCCGTAGCACCGGTTAGCAGGAGAAAGCCCATTCCCAGCCAGAATTTCCAGCGGTGGGAACCGGTGTAACTGAAGATCCGCACAAAACGTGAAAGGGATTCACGCGTTACCTTCGCCTTCGGCAATTCATCCTCGCTTGTTTTTTTCTTGGCCATAATGAGCGTTAAAGTTACGATTTTTAGCATAAGAAAAATGTGAGCTTACGCTTGCATTTCGCACAAAGACTCTCTTCTTCCTTTTAAAAAGAATGCTTATTTTCGGTGCGCAGGTCCCTGTTTTAAAGAACTTGCACTCATCCTGATGAACCAGTCTTTTCCCGGCTCTTTTTTGTACGACCTTTTCAAAGGGATGGAACGGTATTCCCTCAGCTACATCTATAAAGGTAACCTGAACCACCAGCTTACCGAGCGCATTCTTTCGCTGGCCGAGACCAACATGAACATCACGGGAGAGTCGTCCAAGATCCAGAAGCGCGTTTTCTTCATCATGGTGGAGTCGCTGCAAAATATCACGCGTCACCAGGACGAAGGGCCTGAAGAAACGGATGAAAGCTCCAGCTTTTTTGTGATGCAGAATGTGGACAAGGAATATCACATCACTTCCGGCAACGTTATCGAGCGAAACAAAGTGGATTCCCTGCGTTCGAAGCTCGAGATGCTCAATTCGCTGGGAGCGGAGGAGCTCAAGGAATATTTCAAAGAAGTGCTGGCCACTACGCAGATCTCGGAGAAGGGAGGGGCAGGGCTCGGTCTCATCGAGATGGCCCGCAGGTCGGGCAACAAGCTGGCCTTCGATTTTCAAACGGTGAACGACCTGCTCTCGTATTTTTATTTCCAGGTGAAAATTTCGCCCGAAGAAAGCAGGTATGA
>DATDFI010000415.1:0-10235 GCA_036522695.1 Bacteroidia bacterium
ACAAGCGCAGGGTGGCCGAGTCGCGCCAGCAGGAAGATGTGCTCAGCAGTATTACCACATACAGCTCCATCAAAAAAGATGATGACATGCCGGGCGCTGGCAAACCGGGTCCTTTCTGATATTTTCAAGGCAACCTTTTTCCATTTTCCCGTCATTATAGTGCTGTCCCCAACAGCAACGGTCCATGAGGTCCCTTTTATTTTTCTTTTTCCTGCCTTCCAGGTTTGTACGGATTTTTGATCGCTGCCCTTCCGAGATGTATAAGAATGGCAGATCTCCTTTTGCATATCCCTTATTTTAATAAATAATTTAGCTCCATGAAAAAGATCTTTACTTTCCTGGTCATCCTTTTGGCCGGTACACGCGGGCATCTTTGCGCGCAGGGCAACGATTGCAACAGTGCTATGTCAAATTCCATCACTCTCCCTTATTCGGCCATAGATTCAACCTGTGGCGCAGGTAACGATTACCAGCCGGGGAGCTGTTTACCCCAGTCGTATACTTCGGGCGAAGACCGCCTCTATTATTTCTGCGCCACACAAAGCGGAACGGTGCAGGTTCTGCTGAATAATTTTGCTCCAACCAGCCCCGGGGCTTCTGTTTCTTTATGGCAGGGCTGTCCTTCCAACGGGACCTGTATAGCCAGCTCACTCCTTTTTGCGAATAACGTTGTAGCACTGGAAGGAAATGTTTCCAATACCCAGTGTTACTTCATCATGGTCGATAATAATCCCGGCCCCGATTCCTGTTTCCGTTATTCCATTTCCGTCAATTATCCCGACACCATCGTGCAGCCCTCCTGCTCCAACATGGGTTTTGAAACAGGTGATTTTTCCGGGTGGATGGGATCGGTCGGAACAGTGCAGGCCGGAGCCGCCAATGCGCCACATCCCGTTTTCCAGCTTCAATATTACGGTTTCGATCCCGTTCTTCATTCTATGATGGGCAGCGCCTTGCCGGACGACTGTGATAACCTGCCCACAGTTAACCAGGGATATTTCTCTGCACGTTTAGGCGGTGATGAAAATTCTACCGGGAAAACGGCCCGTCTTCAACAGACCTTCATGGTCACTAACAGCAATAAATATTTTTATTACAGTTATGCGGCCGTGCTGCAGGATGCCAATCACCTCGCTAACGAGCAGCCTTATTTCAAGGTGGAATTTTTCGACCAGAACAATATACCCATCAATTCGCTCGGGACTTTGCTCACCACGCAACCGCTTTCACCCGGTGCACAACCCGGCTCCTGTTTCTCCTCTTATTATTTCCCCTGGGATACCGTGATCGCAGATCTTTCACCCTACCTGAATCAAAATGTAACGGTCCGCTTCACCGCCAGCGGATGTTGTTATGGCGGGCACTTCGGTTATGCCTACATCGATTGTCATTGCGATTCGGTGATCAGCAATGCATGGATCAGCGGTCCTTCCTACATCTGCATCAACTCAAGCGCTACGCTTTGCGGGCCGGGAGGAGGATCATCTTATACCTGGTCACCGGGCGGACAAACCACGCAATGCATTACCGTGAACGGCAGCGGAAACTATACGCTCAGCGCTGTTTTCGGCACTGATACGGTTACGGTCAATCATTCACTCATGTCCATTATTCCTCCACCACCGCCCATTATCTCCCTCAGTAATGATACCATTACCTGCAGCGGGGGATTTTATTCCTACCATTGGTACCTCGATAACCAGCCTTACACCGTTACAAATATTCCTGGTCTTTCCGTGACCAATCCCGGAAATTATTTTGTGATCGCATACGATTCGGCTGGCTGCAGCCAGGCTTCCAATGCCGTTTATTACATTCCGCCTATCACGGGCAACTCAACGGGCTGTTCGCCCGCTGGCACGCAGTTGTGTGTGAACGGTGGTAACGGTGCAACTTATTCCTGGGTGCCCGGGGGACAAACCACGCAATGCATCCAGGCTAACGCTTCAGGGCCGTACACTGTTTTTGTTTTTGTGAATAACGATACTTTCCAGCTTTCTCAAACTGTCACCGTTTATCCTACTCCTTCTCCGCCTGTGATTACAGTAAGTGGAGATACGCTCACTTCAAGTGCCGGTGTTACTTACCAATGGTTCCATAACAATAATTATACAGGACAAACCGGCCAATCCATCGTAATGGACAGCGCAGGTTGCTATTATGTGGTGATCACCGACAGTAATGGCTGCAACGCGGCTTCGGATACCGCCTGCAAACCCACGGGCATCGCTTCGATGCAACACAATATTTCATTCTCCGTTTATCCCAATCCCACCAATGGAATTTTCAACGTTGACCTGGTTGGTGAAGACCCGAAAGGGATGCGCCTGGTACTGCTTGACATGGCGGGCCGCGAGATCAATTCATACGAAATGGCTTCGGCACATAACGCTATTGATTGCACGAAGCTTGCAAAGGGAATGTACCGTTTCAGGATCATCCAAAATAGAATGGTGATCGGAAATGGAAAATTGATCCTCGTGAATTAAATTTGGGGAAAATCTTTATGAGGATCCTACCCGCTTTTTTTATCCTGAGCTTTTCTTTTCCTGCCCGCGCCCAGGACCCGGGTTCACTTCACTTTTTAACGGAGTCGGAAATTCCTTCGGTGTGCACAGCGGTGAGCATGACCATGCTGCACGACAGGCAGGACATGCCCTTTTTGTACGTGGCGAATAAGGAAGCGGGATTGAAAATTTACGATATCACTGCCCCAAAAGTTCCGCAACTGCGGGCCACCGTTCCCACCACAAAACTCGATTCACTCGATGTGATGAGTCTCTCACAACAGGGAAATTTTCTTTTCCTCGCGTTGGGAAATCATTTTAACAACAAGCAGCATTCGGGTATGGCCATCGTTGATGTAAGCGATCCCGAAAAGCCGGTACTAATGAGCAAATGGTATTTACCGGGTTCGCACGGGGGCAGCGGCATTATCGAAACGGAAGGGAATTATGCTTACCTCGGTGCGATGGGAAATGGTTTGGTCATCCTCGACATCAGCGATAAAAAGAATGTAAAAATGATCTCGCGCTTTATGCCTGACATCAAGTTCCCCGATTGCATAAACGATCCTTCTCCCAAACCACAGGCTTCAAAATACAATGCGCGCAGCATGGCAGTGAAAAATGATCTTGTTTATTTATGCTTCGATGCGGGCGGGTTCCGCATTATCAATGTAAAGGACAAAATGCATCCCCGCGAAACAGGAAGGTTTTCAAATCCTTCCCTTAGCGGCCGGCCGAGAGCGTACAACAATTTGGTGCTGGATGATTCGCTGGTGTACGTGGCGGTGGACTATTGCGGGATGGAAATTTTAAATGTGAGCGATACAGCTCACATCAAACTGCGCGGCTGGTGGAATCCCTGCGGCTGCCCGAACAACAATTGGTTTAAAAGTCCCGTGCATGCCAACGAGATCCGTTTTCAAAAAAATTGCAATCGCATCTTTTTATCCACCGGCAAAAGCGACATGCACGTGCTCGATGTGAGCGATCATGCGCATCCCAACTCCATTGCCGTTTACGGAGGCGAGAACAACAAGATGGGCACCTGGGGAATTGATGTGTGGAAGAACAGGATCTTCCTCTCGTACGTTTGCGCCTTTATCCCCTACTCTTCCGACTGGACGGGTGTGAAGATCATTACGGTGGAAGAGAAGTGTGAGTGAGCACTACGCTTTTTAAGGATTTGCTAAATCGTATATTTACGATATACGATTTATACTTGATGATTTTTGGGCACGTGGCGTATTTAACGGTTTCGGGCTTTGAGTTGGTGGGCTATTCAAAGCTCCGAACGTGTCTGCCGTGATACCGTTGATTAAATGTACTAAAGTTCACAAGGCTTGTCAACAGATGAGTGGCGCCAGCCACACAATTAAATACAAGCCTCAATGCACAAATGCCCGCTTGTCGCAAATGCGCCTGTTATAGCCAGGTTTTAGACGCCCTGCTTTTCACGCCACTCAAGTCCGTTTGGTAAATTCACATTTGAAAGTTCAATATGAATTACTCGTCTTTGCTTGTCGGCTGTACTTCGACTTGATGAATGCATTAGTAAAGGTTTCATTATCATTATCCCACCTTTTTTAACATTGCATGTCACTTCTTTGTCTTCAATGTCTTTAAGCGTTTCTGGTCGAGTGATTCCGTTGCTATGCGTCTGTGGTAAAACCTTTAACGCTCCATTTGTCTCATCACAGTCGTCAAGGTGAATTCGTATTGTGTAAATGTTGTTTAAAATGTCAACGGTCGGCTGTACCGCAACCTGTCCTTGCTTAACTGTCCAAGAAGAGAAACCATTAGCTTCAGATTTTTTGTCTACGGAGACGGTTAGGTCTTGATGCCATGCAACAAACCAATTTGACTGTGGCGGTTTGTCGAAGTATATTGATTTAACGACAAAATAGTCTGTGCCGAAAAAGGTATGAACGATGTCTGTGATTTTTTTATTCCAAATGATCTTAGAGGCTTCCGGAATTGTTTGAAGGAAAGTTCTTATTGCAAAAAGGTCATCCGTTTTTCTGAATGATGAAGTGTCTTTGTCTGCGGAGTCAATTACTTTAATGAGGTTATTAACTTCGTTTTCTGAATATATGTCGTCAATGATTAAGTAGCCGAAATGATATAGATGTTCTTTGTCTTTCATGTCAACCTAAAACTTGCCCATAACGGTTTGCAGCTACCCGAAGGGCGGGACTTTTACCACAAAACTTGATTTGAAAAACTAATGTTTGATTAACCACAAAACTGTCTTTGGAACACGAAACCCCGCCTTTTGGGTAGGTGCTGTTATGTGTGGTTTTTCTTTCTGTCGTCATTTTTTTATCGTTGTCTAAAGTCCACTAGAAAGTCTTCCAAGTCAATGTTAGTTTGTGAATAGGTCAAGTCTGTTGTACCATTTAGTTGATATAAACAACTAAAGTTTTTTCCAAACTCTTTGTAATGGCTTCCTTGTCCGTCTGGACTACTTATGTCAATGGCTGATTTCTCTAATATTATTTTTCCGTAAGTCTTCCCATCTCTGCAACGAACAAAGAAACCTGCTTCCGAACCTGTCAATTTATAAGTCGTTACATAGCCTGTTGTCGGTGCAATAGTCTTTTCATAAAGCAATGAAGATTTTATTTCGCTGTCAAGTATTGGTATAAGTCCACCATTTAGAGAAGTTGCAATAGTTGTCGGCTGCCCTTCTTTGTTTTCGATTCTAAACCAAAGGTCTGTTTGTGTTGTGTCCGCATTTGTTTTAAGGGTTTTAAAGTCAAAGCCAAAAGTAACTGCGTTTTTAAAATCAAGTCCTTGTCCATTTTTAACTGCTGGAATACGAACTCTCATAAATGGGAAATTTTCATTCAAGTCAAGCATTACATTGTCTGTGTTGAGTAACGTCACAAGGTCTGGATTTTCTTTTTTCTTAGTAAGTTTCAAATTCACTTCAATTTCATTGTCTTTAAGTTCGTTATAACTTCTGTTTGGTTGATAGCCACTTGCTTTGGAAGCAACGTCTACTTGGTGTCCTTTGTCAAACTTTGCTTGATACTTTCCGTCCTTGTCAGTTGTCAAAGTCTGTTTGTTAAATGAAGCATCGTCAATATTGTGATTATACCAACAAAGGACTACAACTTCGGCATTTGAAATTGGTTTTCCTGTTGTTTCGTCAATTACCTGTCCAGTCACAACAATATTATTCCTGTCTTGACAAGAAGCTAAAATTGTCAGAGCGATTAGTAATATGTTTATCACTGTCGTTTTCATAAAATCACACATAACTTCCTTATACCCGCCATTTTTCTTCGCTTATCCATACATCGTATGTAGGATAAGCGCCATCAAGGTTTATTCAAATATAATCAACCCACCCCAAATCCCCACCGCACATGCAGATTCTTCAGGCGCGGTGATCTCCTATGCATGCTTCAAATTCGGATCACGCTCCTTCTGAATGACACACTTCCCACACAAAAAAAACGCCCCACCTTTCGATGGAGCGCTCTTTCAACAAATCTCAAATCTTACTGTCCTAACTTCCGCACGCTTCACAAGCATCCGGGTTGTCGAGCGAGCAGGCTATCTGGCTCACGGCCTCCTCCTGGTTGATCTCCACAACGGCCTGCTGTACCTCGGCAGTCGGAACTTTTTCAGCATGCTGTTCAACAGTGAACTTGATGGCATCGGCAGCTGCCTTGGTACGCAGGTAGTACATGCCGGTTTTCAAACCTTTCTTCCAAGCATAAAAATGCATGGATGAAAGCTTGGCAAAATTGGGATTCTCCACAAACAGGTTCAGCGACTGGCTCTGGCAAATGTATGCGCCACGATCGGCAGCCATATCGATGATGGTCTTTTGCTTGATCTCCCAAACGGTCTTATAAAGGTCTTTGATGTTTTGCGGGATCTCGTCAATATTCTGTATGGACCCATTCGCAGCAATGATCTTGTTCTTCATCCTGTCGTTCCACAAACCGAGCGCAACAAGGTCTTTCAATAAATGCTTGTTCACGATCACGAACTCCCCGCTCAACACCCTGCGCGAGTATATATTGCTGGTATACGGCTCGAAACATTCGTTGTTGCCGAGGATCTGCGATGTAGAAGCGGTAGGCATGGGAGCGAGCAACAGCGAATTACGCACACCGTATTTCTTCACCTCTTCTTTCAACACATCCCACTCCCAGCGGCTGCTTGGGGTAACGCCCCACATATCGAACTGGAAAATACCTTCTGAAACCGGTGAGCCGATGAAGCTCTCGTACGGACCATCGATGATGGAAAGGTCCTTCGATGCTGTCATCGATGCATAATAAATGGTCTCGTGAATTTCTTTGTTGAGCTGCGCTGCTTCCGGTGAATCGAAGGGGAAGCGCATCAAAATAAATGTGTCGGCCAATCCCTGCACACCCAAACCAATGGGGCGGTGACGCAGGTTGCTCTTGCGTGTTTCAGGAACAGGATAGTAATTGCGGTCGATCACCTTGTTCAGGTTCTTGGTCACCTGGTAAGTGATCTCGAATAATTTCTGGTGATCGAACTGTCCGTCCTTCACAAAACGCGGCAGTGCGATGGATGCAAGGTTGCATACAGCTATCTCGTCAGCCGAAGTGTACTCGAGAATTTCGGTGCAGAGGTTGGATGATTTAATGGTACCCAGGTTCTGCTGGTTGCTCTTGCGGTTGCAGGCATCCTTATACAACATGTACGGGTTGCCGGTCTCGATCTGCGACTCGAGAACTTTATTCCAAAGGTCACGCGCCTCGATGGTCTTGCGTCCGCGCCCTTCCGCTTCGTATTTTTCGTACAGTGCTTCAAACTTCTCGCCCCAGCAATCACCCAGGCCGGGCGCTTCATTGGGGCAGAACAGCGTCCACTTGCCATTCTCCTCCACGCGCTTCATGAACAGGTCGGAGATCCACAACGCCAGGAACAGGTCGCGTGCGCGCATCTCTTCCTTACCGTTGTTCTTACGCAGATCGAGGAATTCAAAAATATCGGCATGCCAGGGCTCGAGGTAAATAGCGAATGAACCTTTGCGCTTGCCACCGCCTTGGTCAACATAACGTGCCGTATCGTTGAACACGCGCAGCATGGGAATGATCCCGTTGGAAGTTCCGTTGGTGCCGCGTATGTACGATCCCGTTGCGCGAATGTTGTGAATGCTCAGTCCAATACCGCCTGCGCTCTGCGAAATTTTCGCGCAGTTCTTCAGCGTATCGTAAATGCCGTCAATACTGTCGTCCTTCATGGCTAAAAGGAAGCAGCTCGACATTTGAGGCTTGGGGGTGCCGGCATTGAAAAGCGTGGGAGTGGCGTGCGTGAACCAACGCTCGCTCATCATGTTATAAGTAACGATGGCCGAATCGATATCTTCTTTATGAATGCCTATGGCCACGCGCATGAGCATGTGCTGGGGGCGCTCCGCCACCTGGCCGTTAAGCTTGAGCAGGTAACTTTTTTCCAGCGTTTTAAAACCGAAAAAATCATACCCGAAATCACGATCGTAAATAATGGTGGAGTCCAGCACCTCTGCATTCTTCATGATCACCTCGTATACATCATCAGCGAGGAGCGGTGCGGGCTTACCGGTCTTCGGGTCCACATATTTATAGAGCAGCTCCATGGTTTTGGAGAAACTCTTATTGGTATTTTTGTGCAGGTTGCTTACCGCGATGCGCGAAGCAAGCAGCGCATAATCGGGGTGTTTGGTAGTGAGCGTTGCGGCAATTTCCGCAGCCAGGTTATCGAGTTCAGAAGTGGTCACTCCATCGTAAACACCTTCGATCACCTTCATGGCCACCTGTACGGGGCTTACGTGAATGGGGTCTAAACCGTAACAGAGTTTCTGAATGCGCGCGGTGATCTTGTCGAATTTCACCACTTCTTTTCTTCCGTCTCGCTTTACTACGAACATGGGCGCCTGTTTTTTTGTTTGTCAGTACCAAGTATCAAGTACAAAGTACCAAGAGGTTAACTGTTATTTATGGTTCGCGATAATCTTTGAAATCCGTACCAGGTGCTTTGTCCCAAAGGATGCCTTAGCATACTTAATACCCGGTACCTCCTGTTAAAAATCCTCGTCCAGTTTGAATACGTTGTCTTCCTTTTTGGAAGTTACACCGGCCTTCTGGTACTCAGCTACCCGCTTTTCAAAGAAGTTGGTCTTGCCCTGCAGGGAGATCAGCTCCATGAAATCGAAAGGATTGGTGGCATTATACACCTTGCCACATCCCAGCGCCACCAGCAAGCGGTCGGCAACAAACTCAATGTACTGGCGCATCATGTCGGCATTCATTCCTATCAGTCGAACGGGCAGCGCATCGGTCACAAACTCCTTCTCTATCTCCACGGCATTGGTAATGATCTGCTTCACCTTCTCTTCGCTGAGTTTGTTGGCCAGGTTCTTGTAAAGCAAGCAGGCAAAATCACAGTGCAAGCCTTCATCGCGCGAGATGAGTTCATTGGAGAAACTCAGTCCCGGCATCAACCCTCTCTTCTTTAACCAGAAGATGGAGCAGAAGCTTCCGCTGAAGAAGATCCCCTCAACGGCTGCAAAGGCGATCAAACGCTCGGCAAAACCTCCGTTGCTGATCCAGCGCAGGGCCCACTCGGCTTTCTTTTGCACACAAGGCACCGTTTCAATGGCATGGAAAAGCTTGTGCTTCTCATTCGGGTCCTTTATATACGTGTCGATCAGCAGGGAGTAGGTCTCACTGTGGATGTTCTCGATCATGATCTGGAACCCATAGAAGCAACGCGCTTCAGGATACTGCACCTCGTTCATGAAATTGATGGCGAGGTTCTCATTCACGATGCCATCGCTGGCGGCAAAAAATGCAAGAACGTGTTTTATAAAGTGCTTCTCATCCTCGTTCAGCTTGTTGCTCCAGTCAGCGAGGTCGGGTGAAAGGTCGATCTCCTCGGCTGTCCAGAAGCTGGCCTCTGCCTTCTTATACATTTCCCAGATCTCACGATGCTTGATGGGGAACAGGACAAAACGATCTTTGTTCTCCTGTAAAATTGGTTCAATTTTTTCCATTTTCCTGGTCGGTGTTTCTATTTTTTAAACATTCGAAAGTTGACAAACCTGCTGGAGCCTCTACCCATTAGGGGCGACAATGCCCCCGGGGACCTTTACTTCCCCCATGGGACCATTCATAAAATTTATGATTTACTCCAGGTAATACAAACCGGTCTCACACGCATCAAAACAAATTTCTAACCGATCTGTATTGTGATGGCAAAAGTTTCGAAAATTTCGGAACGAGTCAAGCCTAATGAATTAACATTTGCCCGAAGTTTTACACATGACCCTTGGCGCGGTTGTTGTTCAAAAGTGGCTCAACGCTTCTGCTGGCGCGGGCTTGAGCGATGTGAAAAAAAATCCGGCAGGATTTGATGATAAAAATTTGCAGGATCGGATTTTTTGATTTCTTCCTCTGCTGAGCTTCTCAACACCGCGTAAATGCTGAAGAAACCGGGAACATGTACTCTGAAAAAGCAAAGCCCAGAAAAAGAATCCCAGGCCTGTATAGCAGGAACGGGAAGCAGGACAGTTTATTTTGCTTTAAGGGAAGCTGCGCGCTCCAGCTCCGCATACCACTTCTTCCCGTACTTTCGCACCAATCCATCTTTCACAAAACGGTAAACCGGTACCTGGAGCTGTTCCCCCAGCTTGCAGGCCGGTTTACAGATGCTCCAGCGCTGGTAGTTCACCGCATCGTAAATTTTTGTCCGGTCGAT
>DATDFI010000416.1:0-6855 GCA_036522695.1 Bacteroidia bacterium
TTACCGCGTGAGTTTCAAAGAAGAGAATGGCAACACTGTTTTCAATGTGGTGCAGCAGCAGGAATTGAGCGAGCTCACCGGTTTGCCCGGAAGCGGGGGCAACAGCGTGAATGCCGTGAACTCCGATCCTTTTGTAAAAGATAACGGCACTTCGGATTATCGTCCTGCCGGTTTGTTCAAGATGCCCATCTGGTTCGAAGTACATTATATGGATGGGACCATCGACCGTAAAATGGCATGGATCGAGCGACAAACGGAAACGGTAAGTATTCCTAATCCTTCGCACAAGACCATCGCCTTCGTCCTTTTCGATCCCAATAATGAAGTGCTGAAGAATGTGACCTTTGATAAATCTTTTACAATGCTGAAGGAACAGTCGCTGCACGCCAACAGCATCCTCGATCGCTTTGACGCTTTGGTGGCCCTGAGGAATACCCCGGTGGATCAAAAGCGCGACCTGCTCATTCAAATATTCGGGAAAGAAACTTTCCAGGCATTGAAGGTGGAAGCCGTATACCAGCTGGCCGATGACCGCGATGTGAAGACCATTGCTCTTTTCAGGCAGGCGATCGGTGATAAGGATGCCCTTGTGCGTAAATCCGTTTTACAATACGTACATTCCATTCCTGCTGAGATGATCCCCGACATGGAAAAATTGCTGAAGGACCCCTCTTACGAAAATTTACTGCTCGCGTTGGATGTGCTGAGTACGGCTAATCCTTCAAAAACGAAAGATTACCTGGACATGACAAAAGGAGTGACAGGCACAGTTGGGAAAAATGTGGAAGTGAAATGGCTCGAGGTGGCGTACAGCAGCACCGGTGACAGGCAATATGCAGATAAGCTCGTTGAATATTGCAGCAATTCGTATGAGTTCCGCACGCGCGCCAATGCAGCGCAGGCACTCAAGCGCTTGAATTATTTCTCATCCAAACTCGTGGAAAACCTGGTGGATGCGGTGCAAAGTCCTAACAATCGTTTGGCCGGTCCCTGCGGGGAAACACTCAAGTTCTTTTATGACATGGATAAATATCACCAGCAGATCGGCATGTACGTGGCTTCACACAAGTGGCAGGACTGGCAATTGCAGGCGATACATCGTTACGTTGAGTAAGCTTATTACGGGCGGCATCCTTGTCAAAGGGGAAGGGACCTTTTTATTGCTGCCGGGTGGAAACATCCGGCATTTTTTTCGCCTTTACGGCCTGTCCCGGGCCTTGACGAAGGACCTTTGCGGTTATCTTTTTACTGCCGGAGTATCTTATCAAACCTCAAAAAATTATCCCAGTATTTTTCCTTATCCATATTTTCCCAGTGAATGATGTTGTAACGATACTGGTACGTTTGCGCGATACAAAGTAAAGTGGACAGAACAAAGCAGGTGGTGAGTACGATACGCTGGGATCGTTTTTCAAATCGTTTATAAGCAAATGCGATAAGCAAAGCGGCAAAAATATAGTAATCGATCATCACCCGCTGACCAAAACTTCCCCCGTACCACCAGTTCCACCAGGAGCAAAGCACATAGACCAGCAACCCGGAAAAGACCAGTAACGACCAAAAGCGGTAGCGGTCATTTTTCCAGAGGTAAATAAAACCCGGGAGTGAGAAAAAAAGCAGGGGAGTGTAAACGAATAACCCCTTTTTGTAGCTGAATAAAAATCCCAGCGCATGCGGGTGCAGCCAGTTGAAACCTTCCCCGCCATACGTGTAAATAAAAGCATCCCCGGTTTGGATCAGGTAAAGCAAAGGCTGTATTCCCGCAATAAGGAACATCATTAATGCCGCTAAAAAAAGTGCTGCGAAGTTGCCCAGCAAAAAGGAAACCCCTTCCCTTAATTTTGAATTACTTCCTGCAATAAAAGGCAGTGAGAGCACGATCAAGCCGTTGACCGGTCGAATGAGAACGATCACTCCCAGTAAAGCTGCGCAGTAAAAAACGGTTGGCTTGTGATGCGTAATGAAAAATTTCCGTGCATAATAAACGAACATACCGATGAAGGCAAAGGAATAAACGTGCGACATGCCCGGTTCAACAACTGCATAGTAAAAAAGATTGGTGCCGTAAACCAATAACAGTAAAATGAACGCGATCAAATTATCGTTCACCTGGAACGCGCGCAAGAGGTTTCGCGTGTAAATAAGTCCCAGCAATAAATAGAACAGTGCTGCAATATTCACGAGGACAGGGTAGAATTTCGAATATCCATCAGCCGGTTCAGGGCTCAATTTCGTGAGCCCATGCGCAATGAGGAAGAAGGGCAGTTCCGCAAGAGCGGTGCCGGCAAAATATTTATCCACCGTCCTGCCGTTGTGTTGCGTCCGAAAATCATAATATGTATTCGGGTTATAGTATTTCTTTTCTACCGGGTCGAAGAAATTAAAATGAAGGTCGTGGTAAATGAATAAGGCGGGGAGATAGGCATAGTAACCTTTCCCATCCGATTGCACGATGGTGTTGCGGCTTTCTCCATTCCAATGGATGTTCGATGAACACCATATGGCAGTGATGAGAATAAAAGGAATGCTGAGTTTACTTATCCAGCGCACGTTATTGCAAAAATAACCCCGGCCGCAATTGACCGGGGTGAAAAGTGAAGGAGAAATGTTTTATGCCGCAAACTCATCGGGGTTCGTTAGCTTATATACGATAGCCGCCACAGCCGCACCCGCAAAAGGGCCAACGATGTATATCCAGATATCTTTCATGTATTTCCCGCTTCCGAACATCATGTCGATCAATGAAGGGCCGATCCCCACCGCTGGATTATAGGCCCCACCGGAAATCGGTCCGCCCGCAAAAGCCGCTGCACAAACGGTAAAGCCTATAGCCAAACCAAAGTAACTGTTACCTGCGTTTTTTTTGGAAGTAGCTACGGTCAGCACCACCAGTGCGAGTGCAAAAGTGAACACCATCTCGATCGCGAGCGGCTTAAGAATATTGATCTCATGATTGATGCCTTTGAGCGGGGTAAACGTACCGTGATAGATGAGGTAGATGAAAAATGCCGATGCCAGGGCACCGAGTAATTGCATGACCATATAGATCATGGATTCGGCAGCGGTCATCTTGCCGCGTATCCAAAGCGCCAGCGTTATGGCAGGATTGTACTGCGCACCCGAAATACTTCCGCCCATATACACCATTACCATCAGCATGGCACCTATGGCAAGCGGGTTCCCGGTAAGGCCTATGGCCGCCACCAGGAAAAAAGTTCCAATAGATTCGATGATATATTTGTTCATGGGAATAGAGAGTTTGGTTTCAAAGCTAAGTTAGGCCGGGTACGTTTTTTCCAAGGACCAACCAGGTGAAAGCTTATAACATAGTTATTAACAGTTATTGGTTGTTGGTTAATGGTAAACAACCAACAACCGATAACTGACAACAATTTTCTTAGCTTTGCTCCCCTAACTCAAAAAAACCTTCAAATGGCCTTACAAGTCGGACAACCTGCACCGGATTTCACGCTGGTGGACTCAGACAAAAAAACAGTAAAACTTTCCGATATGAAAGGGAAGAACGTAGTATTGCTTTTCTTTCCCGCTGCTTTCACGGGAACCTGCACCAAGGAATTATGCCAGGCTCGTGATGAGATGAGCCAATACAATAACCTTAATGCGCAGGTGCTCGGCATTTCGGTGGATATGATCTTTACCCTGGCAAAATTCAAACAGGAACAGAATTATAATTTCCCTTTGCTCTCTGATTTTAATAAAGACGTTTCGCGCGCTTATGGCGCCATTTTCGAAGAATGGATACACGGTATGAAAGGCGTTTCAAAACGGGCCTCATTCGTGATCGATAAGGATGGCATCCTTCGTTATGCCGAAGTATTGCCCACCGCACCGGAGTATCCTAACTTCGATGCGATCAAGAAAACGCTCGAAGGGCTGAAGAATTAAGGTCCAGGAATCAATAGAGAATGGCAGATCGGAGGTCTGCCATTTTTGTTTGTAATGATCCTGTCATCCGGGGCAAGCTGAAGGGCTTGCATGAGCGCGAGTGCGAAGACTGCCAGTCGGCAGGCAGGAGGCCTGCGCGTTCGGGTGGAGTCGGTATGATTATTGATGAACCAGGGTATGAAAAAATTACGCGCTTTATTGCTTTCTGTCCTCGCTGCGGCATCAGCGTTCGGGCTTTTTTCTTTCCAGGAGAATCCCGTTCCCTGGGATGCTTCACAAATGGTTTACCCTGCCGACCTTGCCGCAACGCTGAATGATGCTAATGCCAAAAAGCCGGTGATCATTTGCGTGGGACCTGTGGAAAAAATTAAAACAGCTTTACAAACAGAGCACCCTGCTTCATCGCTGGCAGGAATGGAGGACCTCAAGTATTTGCTTACTAAATTTTCGAAAACACAGGAGATAATCCTTTACTGCGGTTGCTGTAAAATGAAGACCTGTCCGAATATCAAACCCGCCTTCGAATACCTGCGCGACAACGGCTATAAAAATGCAAAGGTGCTTTACCTTCCCTCTAACCTTGATGATAACTGGAAGGACCTGGGTTACCCTATGGAGGGGAAATAGGGTATAAGGTATAAGGGTATAAAGGTATAAAGGAGATACGGAAGGGTTATCGGTAAACGTAAGATAGAGACGCAAAATTTTGCGTCTTTTTTGTAAATGAACGATGAACGTTAACCAGGACAGAATTGAGACGCAAAATGTTTGCTTTTTTTTTGCGCTAAAGATTTTGAAGTGATGGCATTTCGTTTTGGCAAGGACAGGTGCCATGGACCACAGGCCGTTGAGTTTAGCCCTGATAGAACGAAGCGCAGCGGAGTGATAGCAGGAATAGCGGTAGCAATGAAATGCCGGGGTATCGCTTCAGATCACTACCAGCGCAGCCCCCGCCCCTAAAAGTATCACCACAAATTTTAAAAGATTAAAACGGTGGTTCTCGCTCGACTCGAAAAGTATGGTGGTTGAAATGTGCAGGAAGATGCCGATCACCACGCCCATGATGCGGTTGAAATAAATTCCGCTCTCGGCTGAGTGCGAGCCGATGAAATTTGCGGAAAAAGTTCCGAGCGGGGTCATGGAGGCGAACACGAGCAGCCACAATATGGCGTTGCGCCTGCTGATGTGCGATTGCAGGAGCATGCTCATTAGCGCAATGGCGATAGGAATGTTATGCAGGATGATGCCGGTGAGAAGATTATTGTGCGTGTGCTCGTTGATGGGCCGGTAAGTATTGGTGAGCGGCATCCCTTCAAGAAATGAATGCACGCAGAGCGCGATCATCATGGTGGTGGGAAAAGCTTTCCCTGCATGTGCGTGTACGTGGATGTGTCCGTGCTCGATCCCTTCCGAAAAAAATTCCATCAGTATCTGCAGCACAAAACCCGCGAGGATGAACAGCCCGATGCTGTAACCTCCCGAAGGACTTTGATAAACTTCCGGTAAAAGATGAAGCACCGATATCCCGAAAAGATAAGCCCCGCTGAAGGAAAGGATGAGTTTTAAATTGGGGCGACTGATCCGGAGAAAGAGTACACTTAACCCGCTGATGAGCGCGGTGGCAAAAACAGAGATGTAGACGAGTGTATTGTCCATTATTTTTTTCCGACCAGGATCAGGCGGTCCGATTTTTTTTCATCATAGTCGTTCAATTCATAATCGCCCCATTCGTGCACTATGGAAAGTTTGCAGCGTTCAAAATATTCCCGCAGGTCATGTCTCGTCAACGCCCGCACACACTCGCTAAAATGAAAATGCTTTCCCTTGTCATCAAATGATATGTCTTTCACGACCTTCCCGTCCTTTAAGCCCCGCGCTATTTTGAATCGTATTCCTTCCACGGTTTTTTCTTCCGTGGCCACAAGGTTCGCTATCACTTTTGTCACATTCATGAAATCGAGGATAAAAAGTCCGTCCTTCTTAAGCGCTTGCTGTACGCTCCCTACCACCTGCCGGTTCTCCTTGTCGTTATCAAAATACCCGAAGCTGGTGAAGAGGTTGAATATGGCATCAAAATAGTTTACGCTGAAAGGCTTGCGCATGTCATGCACGTAAAAATTCAACGTTTCGTTCTCTTTCTTTTTCGCTTCGGCAATGCTATGTTCCGAAAGGTCCATGCCGGCCACATCAAATCCTTTTTTGTTGAGGTAAAGCGAATGTCTCCCCCGGCCGCAGGCCATGTCGAGTACGCGTGCGCCACTGCGCAATTTCAATTTGGAAACAAGATTATTGATGAACAGTTCCGCCTCGCAATCATCACGGTGTTTGTACAGGATGGGATAATAAGGAGAATCGAACCACTCTTCGAACCAGGCTTTGCTTTCCATCTTTACTTTACCAATGTATCGAATTGCGCATCGAGGGACTGGCCGGTCTCAAAGTCGAAAAGGGTGATCTTGCGGATCTCGAAGTAACTCGCCCAGTAATTCCTGAGTGCTGCATAAAAAGCATTGTGCGCATTTTCTTTGGAGCGTTGCGCGAGGTTGAGCGCCTCTATGTCTATCTTCCCTATGAGAAAGCGATACTTTGCAATGTCAAAACTTTTTTGCGCGATGGTGTCGGATTTTGCAGCAATGGTAAGCTGCTGCTGCTGCATGTTGAACTGCATCACCTTGATGAAAATATCCTGCTCGAAATCGGCACGGTTCTGTTCCACGGTGGTCTTCACCAGTTCCTGGTTGGACATGGCCATCTTGATCTGCGCATGTGCTTTTCCCCAGTCGATAATGGGGATCTGCAAGCCGATGAGCACCTGCTGCTGCGGAAGCGGGTTCGTGTACACGCTGTTGATGTTACCGGAATTAAGATATCCACCCGAGCTTTGGGTTAAACCATAACTGCCGAAGAGATTCACCGCGAACCTGTTTTCCCTGCGCGCGCGTATCACCT
>DATDFI010000417.1:0-4759 GCA_036522695.1 Bacteroidia bacterium
ATTGATGCTGAGGTCTTTTTCTATGTATGTGTTGGTGGTTGGGATATAGGCCTCGGGCTGGTAGTAATCGTAATACGAAACAAAATACTCTACGGCATTTTTCGGGAAAAACTGTTTGAACTCCCCGAAGAGCTGTGCGGCCAGTGTTTTATTGTGCGAGAGGATAAGCGTGGGTTTCTGCACTTTCTCGATCACATTCGCAATGGTAAATGTCTTTCCCGACCCGGTCACACCGAGCAGGGTCTGGAAAGGGAGGCCTTTGTTCACGCCTTCCGCTAACTGCCGGATCGCTGCCGGCTGATCGCCCGTGGGATAAAAATCGGATGTTATCTTGAAATCCATTTTGCAAATTTACAAAGAGGAATGAAGCGAAATCCGCTGGGAGAATGATTTATCTGTTCCAATACCCTTCATTTTTCTCCCGCAGCACCGTGCCGAAATATTTCCCCGAAATTTTACTGTCGAGCCAGGCAATGAGGTCGAAGAACAGGAAAAATTCCTGCTCCGCTCTTTTTTGCTTCAATTCCTCCAACTGATGTCTCAGTGAAGCAAAGGCCTTTTTTCTTTCCTGTGCCGAACCCATGTGCTGTGCCGAATCGCGCAGGAATTCCATCACACGCTTTTCCACTTCATACAGTTTTTTCTTGTGTGCCAAATGCCGGTAAGCCGACCGCACCGAGTATTCAAGCAGGTCCTGCTTGCCCGATTCAAATTGTATCAGTATGCTGAATATCCTTGCAAACGATTGCAGGTCCTGGCGCTGACCATCCTTCTCCGATAGTATTTTCCGGATCATGCCGTTCGCTTCGCGGTAACGGCCCGTACCGAAATAAACGAGGGCAGCATTAAAATAAAAGATCATTTGCTGCTGCGTGGTAAGCTGCAACTCCTGTTTTTTGATCGAGTGGTTTATTTCGCGCACCAGCTTCAACCCCCTCACAAAATCACCTACCTGCGCGCAGGTGCCCAGCACCATATTGTGGGTGATGTAAAAAATACGGCTGCGCAGTTGAGGCGTTCCAGCTTTTATATTTTCCATCGCTTCCAGCAGGTGCTCGAGGTTTTGATATTTGCCAAGGTAATTCAATGTGACCAGGTGGTTCTGGTTGGCGATGATCCAGGCTTTTTGTTTTTCCTCTTTCATGTGCGGGTAGCGCTCGAAAAGTTCCAGCACCTCCCCGGTCCATTTCCAGGCCTCCCCGAAATTACTTTTAGCAAAGGCCAAGGCACCCATTCCCTGGTAATAAAGTAATGAGCTCCTGAAATTTTTTTGTTCTTTAACAGGCTTTAGTTCCTTCGAAAGTCCCTTTGCTTGTTGCGGAAGTTCCCCCCGCTGCAAGCCCCCTTTGGCCAGCGAGTGCAGCAATTGCATGATAGCTGATTCGGTCCTGGTGAGTGCCGCGGCTTTCGAAAGAGCCTCTGCGATCTCTTTTTCCAGCCGTGGAATATAGTCCTGCGCAACACCTTTGTAATTCGTGTCCCGCAAGAGCTCCAGCTCTTTTCTCTTCACTTCATAAAATATCCCGAAACATTCATATTTCAGCGCAAGTGCAGATGCCTGCGATAAGATGTCCAAACTTTCTTCATACAATCCTTTGTCGGCAAGTATATCGGCATGGTCCTGCATCTCTTTCAAACGCGCCTCGGCATTGCGGCCCGAGTGATATTGATGAAGGCAACGGAGCAATTGCTTGTATAAGAAATGTTTATTGAAGCGGAAGTTGCGCGCGTAGGGCTGCCGTTTGTTGACCCCTGCAAAGTTGCCCAATGTTTTATCACCGGCCGATGAAAGATCCCTGAAAAGGAGCAGGGTATTATTGTTAGCGCTGTCATAATGACGGGTGATCCAGAGCGAGAAATAGCGTTTCTCAGCCCCGCTCAGGCTTTTCACCAACTTTACCAGTTTATCGTTATTCATTCTGACTTCAAACAGATTATTAATAATTATAATAGTAAATATATAAAAATGTAATAACAGACATCAAACGAAATATAAAAATATGGCTGGCCTTCGCGCCAGGCCGACCCTACATTTGGGATCAAAATATACCCCCCTCCATGAAAAACATCCGGCTCTTCCTTTTTACGCTCGCAGTACTGCCCGCTGCAGCGTATGGCCAGTGTTCTTGCAATAACATGGGACCCGAATTGGTGGTGAATGGCGATTTCAGCCAGGGTAATACGGGGTTCACCACCACTTATACTTATTCCAGTTACGCATGGCCGGGCAATTACGGCATCACTCCCGATGCAAGCCTTCCCAATCCCGGCTCGTGGTCGCCCTGCAACGATCACACCACAGGCACCGGCAATCTTTTGTGGGTCGATGCTTCCAGCAGCGGTTACGGCTTGCCCATGTGGACGGAAAATTTCCCGGTCAATCCCAACACCAATTATGTTTTTTCTTTCTGGTTCGAGAACGTGAATAACGATTCCATTTCCAATCCTCCGGGCACAGTTCAGTTCTCCATCAATAACCAGCTGCTCGGTAATTTACTCACCGCTCCTAATCTTTCCTGCCAGTGGGTCCAGGCCTGCGTGGTGTGGAATTCGGGTAACAATACCAGCGCCAGTATTTCCATTATGAACATGGCTGCGTATTTTAACGGTAACGATTTCGGGTTCGATGATATTTCTTTCCGCGAGTGCAATTCCTCCAATTGTAATATTACCGCTGCAATAAATCCCCCGGTAACCATTTGCGCAGGCCAGAGCACCACGCTTACCGCTACCGGTGGTACCCAATACACCTGGAGTCCTTCACAGGGTTTGAGCAGCACCAGCATCGCAAATCCCGTGGCTACACCACTCACCACCACCACTTACATGGTCATCGTCTCAAACGGCCAGTGTTCCGATACCGCTTACACCACCATCAGCGTAAACCCGATTCCCGTTCCTAATGTTACGCAGCCCTCAGCGGTTTGCACGGGAGGCAATGTAAACCTTTCGGCAAGCGGGGGTTCTGCATTTTCCTGGGCGCCTTCCACTAATCTTTCTTCCACCACTGTTCCCAATCCTGTTTGCACGCCCAATGCAAACACTACTTATACCGTCACGGTTTCCGATGCAGGTTGTTCTGCCACTGCAACGGTCACCGTGAACGTTGTTGCACCGCCCACACCAACAGGCCAGGATCAAACCGTTTGCGGGGGGCAAACCGTTCAACTCCAGGTAAGCGGTGCAACATCTTATTCCTGGATCCCTTCCACGGGATTATCCAACGCAAACATTGCCAACCCTCAAGCCACCGTTACTTCCACTACTGTTTACACGGTGATCGCAAGTAATGGTACCTGTACAGCAACCACAAATGTTACGGTAAATGTTTCTGCCCCACCCACAGCGGTAATTACAGCTTCATCCACTTCGGGTGAAGCACCGCTCACGGTGAATTTCGAGGACCACAGTCTGAATGCGGCATCCACCCTTTTTATTGTTGGAAATGGTGACACCACCATCCAGGGAAATTTTTCCATGACCTTTGCAGATACCGGCTCATACACGGTTTATCTCATTGCATGGAATGGTAACGGTTGCCCGGATACAACTGCGATCGTGATAGATGTTACACCCTCCTCGTCCATTTTTGTTCCCAATGCCTTTACGCCCCAGGGCGATGGGCTCAATGACATTTTCCAGGCGAGGTCAACGGGTATTGTGGAATTCCAGGCCTGGATATTCGATCGCTGGGGAAATTTATTTTACACCTGGACCGATAAGGACGGTGGCTGGGACGGAAGATATAATGGGACGTTGGTGCAGGAAGATGTGTATGTGTGGAAGATCCGCGCGAGGGGGATCGAGGGGAAACACTACAGCATGGTGGGGCACGTCAGTGTCATAAGGTGATCTAGGATCTGTTCCATATCTCCCAGGCTTTCTCGGCCTGTTCGATAAGCATGGTATGACCGTTCTGCGTGAGTGCGCCTCGCTCTTTCGCTTTTTTCATGAATAAAGTATCGGCCGGGTTATAGATGAGGTCAAAGCAAAAATGGTCGCGGGTCAAATACCGGTAGGGAATAGGAGGCGCAAAATTTATTTCCGGGTACATTCCCACAGGGGTACAGTTCACTATAAGTTTAAATGCCTTCATCACGTTCTCGTTCAGTTCTTCGTATTCAAAATGATTTCCGGCACTTTTCTTTTTTCTTGTCACGTAATAAAAGTCAATTCCTATTTCTTTCAGAACGTAAGCAATGGCTTTACCCGCACCACCGGTTCCCAATATCAACGCACGGTGATGCTGCGGTTCCAAAAAAGGTTTTAGCGCTCGCCTGAATCCGTACGCATCGGTGTTATAACCTTTTAATTTGGCCCCCACTTTAATGGTATTCACCGCCCCGATCTCTCTTGCCGCTTCATCTAACTCATCCAGGAAAGGGATCACCGCTTCTTTGTAAGGCATGGTAACATTCAATCCTGCCAGGTCGGGATTTTCCTTTAGTACTGCCGGGAATTTTTTGATGTCGTCAATGGGAAAGACCTTGTGGCGATGATCCTTCAGCCCCAGCTTCTCAAATTTCCCGGTAAAATATTTATTGGAGAACGATTGGGCGAGCGGGTACCCGATGATACCGAACGTTCTCATGCTTTTTTTCGCTTAGCGCGGATAACACCCAATATGATTGGAAGCAGGGAAACCAGGATGATGCCGACAGCCACCATTTCGATATGCTGCTGGAAAAACTCAATATCTCCCAAAAAATATCCTGCAAAGGTGAGGCTCAATATCCATATCGCACCACCCAGGACATCG
>DATDFI010000418.1:0-4984 GCA_036522695.1 Bacteroidia bacterium
CGGGTATTACTGTAAGTTCTTTCAAACCGCAGAGCTCAATATTTCCTTTTACATGCTGCCGGCCGAAAAGATCTTCTCCAACTGGAGAGAGAATTCTCTGTCCGGGTTTTTATTTTAGGTGAAAACTAACCGCTTTATCACGCATCAAAAAAAACTGAAACGAGGTAAAAAGGAAAGGCGGCCGAAGTAGTCGATGGCCGCCTTTTTTATCCGCTTCCCTACACCCCTCAAGAGAAACGGAATGCCGTCTTGAACGTAGTCAACGCTCCAAGGTTTCGTTTTTTAAAAGATTTTTAAAGGAAAGGTTGTCCACAGGTTTTCCACAGGAATTGTTCATTTCCGGAGTTCGAAATTCTTACCCAGGTAAACCCGCCTAACCTGCTCATCATTAGCGAGTTCCTCGGCAGTTCCCGCCTTCAAAATACTGCCTTCGAACAGCAAATAGGCGCGTTCCGTTATCGTCAGGGTCTCGTGAACATTATGATCCGTGATCAGGATCCCGATGTTTTTTTGCTTCAAACTGGCCACCACCGCCTGTATATCCTCCACCGCAATGGGATCAACCCCCGCAAAAGGCTCATCCAGTAAAATAAAGCTGGGATTCACGGCAAGACAACGCGCGATTTCCGTTCTCCTGCGCTCGCCACCGGACAAGCGATCGCCTATGTTCTTGCGGATATGCTGCAAGCCGAATTCATCCAGCAAAGTTTCGAGCCGCTGCGCCTGCTCCTGCTTCCCGAGTTTTGTCATCTCCAGCACAGCCTTAATGTTATCCTCCACGCTCAGCTTCCGGAATACACTCGCCTCCTGCGGCAGGTAGCCTATTCCCAACTGCGCCCTGCGGTACATAGGCTCCTGGCTGATGTCACGATCATCGAGATAAATATGGCCGCTGTTGGGCTTTATCATTCCCACCACCATGTAAAACGAAGTGGTTTTACCCGCACCATTAGGCCCCAGCAAACCCACGATCTCTCCCTGCTTCACTTCAAATGAAACATTGTTCACCACCGTGCGGCTCTTATAACGCTTCACTATACTGTCGGCACGAAGGATCATAAAAACGGGTGATGGAAAATAGATGATGGTAAATGGATGAAAAAGTTCAATGCATGGGTCACCGCGTTAAAATGGGGAGAATTGCAAGTATTGGGTTTCATCGTAGCAAAAAACGCTTGCCCGATCCGAATATTTTTTCTGTGTTGCCCTGTCATCCTACGCGCTGTGTTAAAAATTCTTAATGCTCAGAAAATTACCTGCACAGAGCCGCGGATGCCGAAGATCGGCAGATCGTGACCCGTATTCGCTTTGAACTGCGCTTTGTATTCCGAATCGATATACGACAAACGCCAGAACGCATCGATGCGGAATATCCTGAAAATATTTTCTATCCCTGCACCCACTTCATAATACGGTCCTTTGGTAAAGGTGTTAAGTGTACTGGGGAAATTCAGGATCTTTGCATTCGCAGGATCGGCAAGTCCGAACAGCCACTTTGCGGTGAGCACCTCGCGCCATTTGAGTTTACGCATGAGGGGGATCTTGTTCAGGAAAAATCCATCGAAGTGGTGATACAATGAGATGGCCGCGAACTGGTCGCTGGCGAATTCGTAGTAGTTCATCATGTTGTAAGAGGCCCAATCGTAAATGTAGGTCTCGTTGCCGGGGTGCTGGAACATGAGCGGGTATGGAACCGCGCCCCAGATCTTTCCCGCTTCCAAAACATAATTCAGGTAACCGAAAGGCGTCATGCGAATGCGGTCATCGATATTGATGTAAAGTTTGTGATACGAATAATCGCTGTTGAGCACGCCCTTTAAACCGGGTGTGTACTCGATCTGCACAATGGGCCAGCGTGTGCCGGTGCTGGTGCGGCTGAACGTTCCTTCGATATATTTTTCATCCCAGGCAAAACGGGTCACGAATTTTATCTCTGAAGTTTTGATGGAGGAGAGATAGCCCGTATCCCCATCCGCTTTGGTGTAAGCATAAGGATCCCCCAGCGGCCTTAACACACGGTGCGTGAGAAAGATCTTATTGTTAAATCCCTTGAACGGCTCGAATTCATATCCCACCTGGTATTGCTCCACGTTAGTGAGCGCCTTGATGGGATGCCTGCGGAAAAGCGAGGTAAGGATATTATCGCTCGTGAGCGAATACTGCGATTGTCCTATGATCTCGTAATCATTCTTATAATTAAGGTAAACAAGCTGTCTCGGCTTTTTAGTGATGTAACCCCGGTACGCTGCACCGAACTTGAATTTCTCATCCCTGGTGCCATAAGCGGTATACCCGCTGAATTCATAACGTTTGCTGAATTTATCGCTCGTACGACCGCCTACGCGCAAACGCACATCCTCGTACAAATTATAACTGAGCATGTTGTAATAGGGGCCCAGCTCCCAGTACCCGAAATTCTTGTACCCGCTGTAAAACAGCATCACCACGTCCTGCCAGGTCTTATAGATCCTCAAATGCTGCAGCGAATCCACCATCTCGTAGATCTTCCCCTCCGTTTTGGTCAATGAATCCTGCCGCGCGTTCTTCCAGAACTCATCGTCCTTCTTCATAGCATCATCCGTAACGATAAGATTATCCGTTTTCGAATAAAAATCATCCGGCTTTGGTTTGTTGATCACGAAGTCGGAATAATAAGTGGTCTTCCTTCCGTAAAAGCCGGCCTGCTTCTTCTGCAATTTAAAATCGATCACCAGGCGTTCCTTCTTCAGCATCCACGCGCTGTCAACCAGCGTATAGTCGTGGATCACGTTCAGCGTATGCACATAGTTGATATTGGCATCGTTCGCGATCGACATCTCGAAACGCTTCATCGCGAAAGAAGTGTCAGCTATCCACATATTACCATCGAACAAAAGCTCCTGCTTCCGCTTCGGCCTGAACGAGATCTGGTAGCACCAGTGATTATCGATGAACATGCTGTCCACCAAAATATAGCGGTAATAAAATGTTCCGTTATCCGAGATAGGACTCACGAAATTGCGATCGAACACGAGCACATTGTTCTTGTAAATGTTCACCGACAGGTACATTTCACCCATGAACTGGGAAACGCTTTTATCCTGCACACCCGAGATCTTGGTCCCTTTGATCACTTCCTTTTTGAAATGCGGGTCCTTTTTGAAATAGAAATCGGACACCGCTTCCGAAAGCATGAGCGGCAGGTAGGGTTTTTCTTTTACGTTCGAACTGTCTATATAATCGAACATGAACTTTACGGACTTAAGCAGTTTTTCATTCTTAGCCTTTGGAGGAATATCATTAAGGTCGAATTCGATCTTGTTATAAACGGAATACTGGTAAGCATCCAGCTTGTCCTTATTATTCTTGTCCTTGTTCTTGATCACTTTTCGCAGGATGATGAGTGCAGGGTTTTCTCCGGGCACTACGGTAATGCCATCCAGCATTTTTGTATCGGAACCGAGAAATACATTTAGGTTTTGCGCCATTCCTCTTTTGATCCTGATAGCCTGGCGCACATATCCTACATAAGAAAAAACTACGGAGTCAGAAGGTGTTTCGGAAGAGATGGAGAATTTTCCTTCCACATCGGTGCTGGTTTTAACCGGTGTTCCTGAGAGCTTAACGGCAACGAAGGGAAGAGGCTCCTTGGTATCGGCATCATACACTACACCTGTAACCTTCGTGACCTGGGCCCAGGCCGAAGACAAAACGAACAAGCTGAAGATCAAAATTGATCCCGGACGTAGAAATCGCATTTTCAAAACGGGCGTGCTTATAGGCTTCACAAGATAGGAGAAAAATTTAAATGATCTATTCTTTCCCGTTCAACTCCTCCCAGTATTCCACAGCCCTGCGCAAATGCGGGATCACAATGGTACCACCCACTATATTGGCCACAGCAAACACTTCAAAGATCTCCGCAGTGCTCACACCTTCTTCATGGCATTTTCCCAAATGGTATCTCACACAATCATCGCAACGCAAAACCATGGAGGCCACCAGCCCGAGCATCTCTTTTGTTTTCACCGGCAAAGCGCCTTCGGCATATGTATTCGTATCAAGGTTGAACAACCTTTTGATCACAAGATTATCGGCCGCCATGATGCGCTCATTCATCTTTTGGCGGTAATCATTGAATTCTTTGACCTTACTCATGGGGCTGAAGTTTAAAACGGATTTTGAAGGAAATCATTTGCCGCAATTATAATACCACAAAGTGGTCCCCTGCAATGAAAATCCGAAAATTTAACGGGTTTGACGGTTACGTTCCACCGATGCCGCAACGAAAATACTGATCTCGTAAAGAAAATACAGGGGAAACGCCACGAGCAATTGTGAAGTAACGTCAGGTGAAGGAGTGATGATGGCTGCCACAATCAGAATGACCACGATGGCATGCCTGCGGTACTTGCGCATAAATGCCGCTCCCATGACACCAAAGCGCGTGAGAAAATAAACAAGTATAGGTAACTCGAAAACGATCCCCGTGGCCAGCACCAACGTAGTGACAAGCGAGATGTACGAATCCATAGTAATGAGGTTCTTCACCTCAGCAGTGACCTGGTAGTTCCCCAGGAAGTTCACCGCGAGCGGAACGATCATAAAATAAGCGAAACAGATGCCGATGATGAAAAGAATGGAAGCCACACCCACAAAACCACGCGTGGCTTTGACCTCTTTATCACGCAAAGCAGGCTTCACGAATCTCCAGATCTCCCATAATACATAAGGAAAACCAACGATGATACCCGCAAGGATGGAGATCCAGATGTGCTTGGTGAACTGCCCCGAGATCTCGGTGTTGATAAGGTCGAAATGTATCTTCCGGATGCTATCGCTCATGCACATAACATCGCTGTGCAGCAGGTGCTGCGAGAGCCAGCAAAAGCCCCGGTATGTAATAAAGTCGGGGTGTTTGGGACCAAAAAGTACAGTGCCGAAAATAAAATCATTGAAGAAAAAAAGCGTGGTGGCCAGTACGGTCACCACCAATGCCGAACGG
>DATDFI010000419.1:0-4112 GCA_036522695.1 Bacteroidia bacterium
CAGTTGATTTAAAAACACCCTGTCCATCGTAGGTCACCGAGCCGCGACCGTTATTGGGCTCACCGGTTCCTACAAATAAAATATTGGCGTTGGATGGCGCGATAGCAATATCGCCAATAGACAAAGAAGAATTCTGATCGAAGATCGGGGCCCAGTTGTTTCCCTGGTCGGTGCTTTTGAAAACTCCACCGCTGGCAGCAGCTATGTAAATAGTTTGCTGGTCATTCGAAGGCATTTCAATATCGGTGATGCGGCCGCCAATATTGGTGGGACCCGCAAACTGCCAAACGGGAGCCGTTTCGGTGCGTGCTGCATTTTGCATGCTGTGCGCTGCGTTGATGGCTTCATTGTACGCCTCGTAATTGAAGGTGCCGTAAGGATAAAGACGCTGCTGCAAAAACCATTCGCTGGTGTCTTCGCGTTCTTCTTTCTCTCTTTTTTGTTTCGGGTGAAAGGAGAGGAGCAATGCTGAGAATGCAAGTGTGAGCAAAAGTGCGAGGCGGGAAATATTTTTCATGGGAAAATTTTTCTGGGAGATGAACGAAGATCAAAGATAGTTTAAAGAAGATGGGGATGCAAATGGGTCGCTGGCTTCTGGCGTTTTGCTGCTAGCTGCCGGCCGCGAGTTGCCAGAAGCTTTTTTCTTACTTTTGCACGCTATGCAGATACAAGTTTTAAAATCGAAGATACACCGCGCAAAGGTGACGGAGGCGAACCTGGATTATATTGGCAGCGTTACCATTGATGAGGACCTGATGGATGGAGCGAACCTTATCGAGGGGGAGCAGGTGCACGTGTTCAATTACAGCAATGGTGAGCGCATCATTACCTACGTAATAAAAGGATTGAGGGGATCGGGTGTGATCTGTTTGAACGGTCCGGCCGCACTTAAGTTCAGGCCTGGCGATCACGTGATCATCATATCGTTTGCGCAGATGGATTTTGAAGAGGCGAAAAAATTCAAACCTTCCATTGTTTTCCCCGACACGAATACCAATCGCCTCAAAAAATAGTGAATAAGGCAACCGGCAATTTTCTCAAGTTCTCTCTTTTCCTCGGGATAGGATTGTTGCTGGTGTGGCTCTCGGTGCGTGGGCTTACCGAGAAGGATAAGACGGATATCAGCGATGCGCTGCACCGTGCAAATTATACGTGGATCGTAATATCCATTCTTGTGGGAATGTTGAGTCACGTGGTGCGGGCCATGCGCTGGAAAATGCTGATGGAACCGCTGGGACACGATCCGAAACTTTCCAACACTTTTTTCGCGGTGATGGTGGGCTATCTGGCTAACTATGCCGTTCCGCGCCTCGGTGAAGTATCGCGCTGTGGGATCCTGGTGCGTTACGAGAAGATCCCTTTCGGTGAATCTTTTGGTACGGTGGTGGTGGAGCGTATCGTGGACATGCTTTGCTTTTTAGTGCTGGTGATCGTTGTTTTTTTTCTGCAATTCAATACGCTTTATGATTACGTGGTCAATAAATTCTGGCCCGGGCTGGAAACGAAGTTCGCGGGATACGGCACATTACTGTATGTGCTCGCGGCATTTTTCATGGTGGGGTTGGCGGTGATCATTCTCCTGCGAAAACGTATTACGCGTAAGCTGGATGAAAAGCTGAGAAAAGTAATTGACGGTTTTAAAGAAGGATTAAAAGCTATTGGGAAATTGAAACGGCCCCGGCTTTTTATTTTCCAGTCTTTTTTTATCTGGGCGATCTATTACGCCATGCTCCACCTTTGCTTTTTATGTTTGACAGAAACGGCCGGGCTGAGCGTGGGCTGTGCGCTCACCACTTTACTTTTCGGAACGCTGGCGGTGATCATCACCCCTGGCGGACTTGGTGCTTACCCGCCTGCCGTTGCGGGAATCCTTATTTTGTACCAGGTAAGTTACGGAACGGGAACGGCTGTGGGCTGGCTCATCTGGCTCTCGCAGTTCGCGGCCATTATCATTTTCGGATCGCTTTCTTTAATTTTATTGCCCTTAATGAATAAAGAAAATGATGCAGCAAAGATCCCGTCTTGACGCGATACACTCGAGAATCGACACGAAACAATCGCTGGAGAAAAAACTCCACTTATGGCGCATGCAGGGCATGAAGGTGGTTTTTACCAATGGTTGCTTTGATATTTTGCACCGCGGCCATGCCGAATATTTAGCAAAGGCCGCTAACCTGGGTAATATACTTATCGTTGGTGTGAACTCCGATGCTTCTGTAAGGAAATTGGGAAAGAACAGTTCCCGCCCGCTGCAGGACGAACAGTCCCGCGCGTTCATCATTGCTTCTCTTGATGTGGTGGAATCGGCAATTATTTTTGAGGAGGATACCCCGCTTGAACTCATAAAATTCATTCAGCCCGATGTGCTGGTGAAAGGTGCTGATTATGATGAGACGATGACCGATCCGAAGGATAAGAAATACATTGTGGGGTCGGATGTGGTGAAGGCGAATAATGGTATTGTTCGCACGATAGAAATTACGGAAGGTTTTTCCACTACTGCGATAGAGGAGAAGATCAGGAAAGGATGATCAGTGAAAGGACGCAGGCCAGAAGCCGGGTCTTTCACTGGAAATGAGCGGGTGCTCAAATTTCCTGTTGACAACGATACGCTCTACAGGAGCCCATAAATAAATGTACGGGACCTCATCGTACAATATTTCCTGCAATCTTTTATAAAGTACAGCCCGTTTTTTTTCATCGAGCTCTTTCCTTATGCATTCAATGAGCGAATCAGAAGCAGGATCACCGAAGGAAGTGTAATTGGATCCTCCATTGGCAGATGAGGTGTGATAGATCTGCATGGGATCATAAGGGACCGGGGCGGATATCCAAGCTCCGAAATACAACTCGAAATCATGATGTTTTTCTTTCTCCAGGTAAACGGACCAATCCTGGAGTACTACATCTACTTTAATTCCCACCTTAAGCGCATCCTCCTGGAAAGCAAGTGCGGTCATCTTTCTTAGGTCGTTCCCTGCATTAACAGTGAACCTGATCGTGAACTCTTCTCTCTTCCCGTTGATCATTTTGTCAATTATCCCATCCCCGTTCGAATCGCTCCAACCATCTTTTGAAAGAAATTCTTTCGCTTTTTCAATGCTGAAGTCATAGGGCTCAAGTTCGTTGTTGTAATTCAAAGTATCGCTGGGATGTATAGGTCCGACTATGCGCTGGCCGAAACCATTCATTAAATATTTTAGCATTCCTTTCGCATCTGTGAGATAAGCAAGGGCCTGCCTGGTTTTTTTAGATGAGAATTTTGGAAGTTTTGTATTGATCCCTAAATAAGAGTAGGAAAAGGAAATGGGAGTAAAAAAATTCAATCTTTTCATAGCTGTCTCAGACTTTTGAAGGGCCATGAAATCGTCCGTTTTTATCCCGAACATCACATCAATATTTCCTGCTTTTGAAGCTACCTGTGCAGAAATCGCGTCATTTATGACCTGGTAAACGATCGTTCCCGGGTAGGCATCGAAAAAGCAATTGGTACCGTGTAAATTTTCGCCCCACCAATTTTTCTTTTTTTCGAGCCGAATATGTTCCCCTGTTTTCCACTCAGCCAGTTTGTAAGGCCCGCTCCCGCTGATGAGCTTAGGGTCCCGGCCCCGGAATTCGGAATTGAAGTCATTTGCAAATGAGATGATCTTTTTATTGATAACAAGAGAGGGGTCGTGTGAACTCAGTTGTTCGACCGTGAAATCGTTCATCCACCCCCTCGGGTCGTAAACATAAGATGGCAAAATCCCATAATCACCACTGCTGGTTTCAGCAAGAATGTAAATGGAGTTACAGATAAGTGTGAACTTGCGCGGATCCTTCTTGTCAAATTCAAAACCGGTGATAAAATCATAATAAGGCTTGCTGCTTTCATTCTTAACGAGCGGATTTTTGATGACCTTGAGGGTGAACTCCACGTCTTTTGCGGTGATGGGCTTGCCATTATCCCACTGCGCCTCTTTGCGAATGGTGTAGGAAATGCGCAAACCATTATTGGGTGTTGTTTCCACCAGCGGCCGCTCTTCCGCAAGGACAGGGACAACTTTAAGGGTAACGAAATCAATGCGAAGCAGGGACTGGAAAATATTATCGACCACATAACCTGCATCTGC